>JAYVWH010001166.1:0-15747 GCA_043786265.1 Kofleriaceae bacterium
GCGTAATCCAGCACGATCGCGGAGACCTCGGGCACCGCGAACTCGCCGCCGCGCGTGACGACGAGCGGCTGCTGGTTCGCGCCTTCCTTGATCTGGAAGGGCATGCGGGTCTTCGCGATCTGAACCTCGGGCGCGTTGTACGTGCGTCCGATCAGCCGCTTGACCGAGTAGATCGTGTTCTTCGGGTCGATGACCTTGCGCTGCTTGGCCGCCGCGCCGACGACGACTCCGCCGTTGGGGTGAAACGAAACGACGGACGGATGGATCTTGAATCCGTTCGCATCGGCGAGGACGACCGCCATGCCGCTCGCATCGGCGTGCGCGACGACGGTATTGGACGTACCGAGATCGATGCCTACGATCGGATCACTCACACGAACGGCGTAGCCTATCTCCGCGGGCCGATCGAGGCCACAACTCGGTCGTACCAACGCTCCAGGCTCGTCCGAAACGGCCACATCCAGCCGTAGGATGCGCCCATGAACTGTTCGATCACGTACTTGCGGTGTTCGGCACCCGACGCATACCCCACGCCGTGAACCTCGGCGGCCGCGCGGATAGTCTCGGCATACGCCTCCTGCTCGAACCGGGCGCGAAAATAGGCCAACCCCATCGGCAGTGGCAGCAGCACGTAGAGCACTGCCATCACCGGCAGGGTGTACTTCTTGAACTGCCGTAGATGAACGGCCTCGTGGCGCAGCGTCACGTAGCGCTCGTCCGGCATCCACTCGTCCCAATCGGCGGTCACGTAGACCGTCCTGCCGATCGTGGTCTGGAACGAGTCCAGGTAGGTCCGCATCTGGCCCAACGTGACGCCGATCAGGGCGTAGTGAATCGCGCGGTGGAACGTCGACTGGTCCTTACGCACGATGCGGAACCCAGGGATCTCCGCACGCAGCGCCTCGACCAGCGAGTCGTAGCGATTCACCGCCGCAGCCTACCGCGGGAGTGCGCAGGCTTCCATTGACGACCCGGGCGCAGATCCGTAGCGTTGCCGGCTCGGTGGCTGTCGATCTGTCCAAGCTCAATCCGCCGCAGCGCGAGGCGGCGGGCCACGGTGGCGGCCCCATTCTCGTGCTCGCGGGGGCCGGGTCCGGCAAGACGCGCGTGATCACGTTTCGCATCGCGCACCTGCTCGCGCAGGGAATTCCCGCACGCGCGATCTGCGCCGTCACGTTCACGAACAAAGCGGCCGAGGAGATGCGCGAGCGCATCGCGAAGCTGCTCGAGAACCGCAAGCTTGCGAGCGAGCTCACGATCGGCACGTTCCACGCGCTCGGTCTCCAGATCCTGCGCACGGAGCGCAAGGCGCTCGGGTTGCCGAGTGGCTTCGCCATCTACGATCAGTCGGATCAGATGGGCGCGCTGCGCGAGGCAATGCGCAACATTCGTGACGGCGATCGGCGCTACGACGTAAAAGCGATCCAGACCCGCATCTCGCTCGCGAAAAACGCGTTCATCAGCCCCGACGAGTACGAGGGCAATCCAGCCGACGACTACGATGCGATGACCAAGCAGGTCTATCCGAAGTACCAGGAGGCGCTGCGGGCGTACGCGGCATTCGACTTCGACGATCTGATCGTCGAGCCGGTGCGCTTGTTCGAGAAGGACGCGGAAGTGAAGCGCAAGTGGACCGAGCGCTTTCACTACGTGATGGTCGACGAGTTCCAGGACACCAACAAAGCGCAGCTGCGCATGATCCAGTCTCTCGTCGAGGTCCATAACAACCTGTGCTGCGTCGGCGACGACGACCAGTCGATCTACAGCTGGCGCGGCGCGGATACGACGAACATCCTGCAGTTCGATCGCGTGTTTCCCGGCGCGAAGATCGTCAAGCTCGAGCAGAACTATCGCTCGACGAAGAACGTGCTCGCCGCGGCGAACACGGTGATCGCGAACAACAAGGATCGCCACGGCAAGACGCTGTGGTCGCAACACGTCGACGGGGAGCTGATCACGCATGCAGTCGCCCCGACCGCCGAGGACGAAGCGAAGTGGGTCGCCGCCGAGATCCGGCGCATCGTCAAAGAAGGCCGCCGGTGGAGCGACATCGCGATCCTCTATCGCTCGAATATCCAGGCGAAGATCGTCGAAGAAGAGCTGCGTACCCTCGAGGTGCCATACGTCATGTACGGAGGCCAGCAGTTCTTCGAGCGCAAAGAGGTCAAGGACCTCATCGCGTACATGCGCGTGGCGCTCAACAAGCGCGACGAGCTCGGCCTGCGGCGCATCATCAATTATCCGGCGCGCGGCATCGGTGGGACCACCGTCGAGAAGCTCGTCGAGCACGCGCAGGCAAACCACACGACGATGTGGGAATCGCTCGCGGAGGCGCCGCAGCTCGGCGTTCAGAAGGCCGCGTGCGCTGCACTCGCCGAGTTCGTCGCGACCATCGAGAAGCTCGCTACGTCGCTCGAGAACGGCACGAGCGTTGTCGAGGCTACCAAGACGCTGATCGAGGACATCAAGCTGCACGACGATCTGCGCCACGCGTCGCCGAGCATGTCCGCGGCGCAGCGTCGGATCGACAACGTGACCGGGCTGCTCAACTCTCTCGAGCGCTGGGCCGCCAAGGGCAAGGGACCCGACAAGCTCGGCGAGTTCCTGCGGCACCTCTCACTCGATTCGAGCGATGACGAAAAGCACGAGCCCGGTGACAAGGTCGTGCTGACGACGCTGCACGGCGCGAAGGGGCTCGAGTTCCCGGTCTGCTTCATGATCGGTCTCGAGGAAGAGCTGTTGCCGCACGCGCGCACGCTGCAGCCGCAGGCGACCGACGTCCTCGATGCTGACCACGCGACCGACATCAGCGAAGAGCGGCGCCTGTGCTACGTGGGGATCACCCGTGCGCAGCGGAAGCTGTACCTGACCCGCGCGTGTACGCGGATCAGCCGCGGTCGGGTGCTCCAGCGCACGCCGTCGCGGTTCCTGCTCGAGATTCCCGACGAGCTGCTCGAGGTTCGCGACCTCGGCGAAGAGGCCCGCCAAAAAGTCCCCAAGGACGAGGTCCGCTCGTTCTTCGCGAACTTCGACTTCGGCGACTGACGTAGATCGGCGGAATGACTGTCGTGGCCCCGTCGCACCCCTGTCCTGTGAGGTGAGGTCGCAGTCGAGCTAGGTGCATGTCAGCGCGGGCCACGGGCCTCGCGCGTGGGTGGCGTGCTATCTCGACGGGCGTGACCAACAAAGCGTGGTTCTGCGTCGCACTGCTCGCCGCTTGCCGCACTCCGGCCCGGACCGAGATTCGAGAGCCCGAGCTCGGCCGCTCGACCAAGGGTCAGGGCACGGGCGAGCCAGCCGCAGCCAAGCGCGCGGTCGTCGATCCGAACCTCGGCTTTCGCATCCAGTACGCGAACCCGGGCGGCATGTGGATGCCGATGCAGATGACGCTGAAGGCGCACGTCGACAACTTCAAAAAGATGGGCGCGATGGAGGCGACGGCGCTCGCGGATCCGCTGAAGGAGCCGCTCGCCGCGATCGTATCGCTCGGTGGTTGCACCGGATCGTTTGTCTCGGCGGATGGTCTCGTTGTCACGAACCATCACTGCGTGCAGGGCGCGCTGCAGAACAACTCGACCGAGACCGAGAATCTCGTCGAGCACGGCTTCCTCGCGAAGACACGTGTTGACGAGAAGAGCGCCGGTCCGACCCAGAAGGTCATGGTCGTGCAGTCCTACAAGGACGTCTCTCACGAGATGCGCGATGGCCTCGAGGCGATCAAGGATCCGATCAAGCGCAAGGAGGAGATGGAGGCGCGTCTCAAGCAGCAGATCGCGGCGTGCGAGAAGGGGCGCCCATGGCTGCGCTGCAACGTGTCGTCGTTCTTCCGGGGCGACATGTATCAGTTGATCGAGATGCTCGAGATCAAGGACGTGCGTCTCGTCTACGTGCCCGCCCGCAGCGTCGGCAATTACGGCGGCGAGATCGACAACTGGGCGTGGCCTCGCCACACGGGTGACTTCTCGTTTTATCGCGCGTACGTCGGAAAGGACGGCAAGCCCGCCGACTACTCTCCCGACAACGTGCCGTACCACCCGGCGCACTGGCTCAAGGTCACGACCGCGGGGCTCAAGCCCGGCGACTTTGTGATGGTCACGGGGTACCCGGGCTCGACGAGTCGCACCAGGACGGCCGCGGAGATCCACCACGATGTCGAGTGGTTCATCCCGTACTACACGGCCTACGTGCAGGAGCGCTACAAGATCGCCGAGCAGGGCGTCGCGAGTCCGGACAAGCTGACGGTGGTCAAGGCGACGACGATGAAACAAGGCGTGCAGAATAGCCTCGAAAAAAATGAGGGCGTGCTGGCAGGTCTCACCAAGGGCGACCTCCTCGCGCAGAAGGACGAGCTCGACAAGAAGGTCCGCGCGTGGGCGGCGCAGCCCGGTCACGAGGCGCACGCAGCGGCGATCGCGAAGCTCGACCAGCTTCTCGCCGACGAGTTCCGCACGTCGCGGGTCGACTTCGATCGTGGCGTCGCCTTCGGCGGTAGCAGACTGCTCGGGACCGCGATGGGATTCACGCGCTGGGCGGAGGAGCGCGCCAAAGCGAACGAGGCGCGCAAGCCCGGCTATCAGGATCGCGACATGCCGCGCGCGATCGCAGGTCAGAAGGGTTTCGTGAAGTCGTACGACCGCAGCCTCGACCGTGCGGGCTTCCGCCTGGCGCTCGTGCGCGCGCTGCAGATCGACGAGAAAGATCGGCCGTGGCTCGCACTCCTCCTCGACGCGAAGAAGGGCGCAAAGATCGACGAGGCGTTGATCGACAAGACGCTCGACGCCTGGTACCAGGCGACGACGCTCGAGGACGATAAAGTTCGGCTCGAGCTGCTGCAGACCGGGACGACGAAGCAGCTGCAGGTGTCGAAGGATGCGTTCGTGAAGGCGGCCCAGCGGATCTGGCCGACGTACAAGGCCGAAGAGAAGAAAACCGACGCGCGTGCCGGCGAGATGATGCTCGTCACGCCGTTCTACGCCGATGCAATGCGGCAGGTGCTCGGCGGTGTGCTCGCGCCAGATGCGAACGGTACCCTGCGCATCACCTATGGCACCGTGAGGTCGTTGAAGCCCGACAGCAAGGACGCCGGCGATTCGCCGTTCACGGTCGCATCGCAGTTGCTCGCCATGGACACCGGCACGGCTCCATACGACGCGCCGAAGGTGCAGCTCGACGCGATCAAGGCCAAGAAGTTCGGGCCGTACGCCGATCCGACGCTTGGCGGCGACCTCCCGCTCGACTTCCTCACCGACCTCGACATCACCGGCGGTAATTCGGGATCGCCGACGCTCAATGGCAAGGGCGAGCTCGTCGGGCTCGCGTTCGACGGCAACAAGGAGGGCGTGGCCTCCGACGTCGTGTTCAACCCGGGTCCGACGCGGTCGATCCACGTCGACGCGCGCTACATGATCTGGCAGATGGACGCGATCGACGGTGCGGACCGTCTCATCAGGGAGATGGGGCTAACGCCGTCGCTGTAGTCAGCGACTCTGCAAGCGCTCGCGGGTGAGCCCGACGTACCTCGCGTCGGCATCGCCCGCGAGCCAGTGACGCCCCAGGCGCTGCGCGACGACGGCGGTCGTGCCCGAGCCGACGAACGGATCGACGACGAGCTGGTCCTTTGCTGACGACGCGCGGATCAGGCGCTCGATCAACGCCTCGGGCTTCTGCGTCGCGTGGGGCGTCTTCTCGGTCATGCCGTTGCAGATCACGGGAACCTCGATCACATCGCGCGGCTTGGCGCCCAGCGGGTTCGGTTCCCACTTGTCGCGTCGGACGCCACGACCGTACTGCGACGACACCGCCTGCACCCGGGTCGGGTACTTCGTCGTGTGGCCGTTGTAGGGCACGCGCACGGCGTCCACATCGAGCTTCGCGTCCTCGCCGCGCAGGTGGAGGATCGATTCGTGTGAGCGGCCCCAGTCCTTGCCGAGGTTCGCCTTGTTCTTGTAGTACCAGACGAGCCACCGGCAGCCCGCGAACCGCTTCGCGCTGCGGACTTTTACGTCGGCGAGGATCTCCGAGAATCCACACACGTAGGCGCTACCGTGCGGCGCGAGCACGCGCGCGACCTCCGCGAGCCAGCTATCGCACCAGTCGACGTAGACATCGAGCGACTCGAACTCGTCCCACTCCGCCTTGTTGATCGCGTACGGCGGATCGGTGACGACGAGATCGACGCTGCGATCGGGCAGCTTGCCGAGCAGCTCGAGAACATCGCAGTGCCACAGCTCGCCGCCTGCATCCTTGTGCGCGCGCGTCGGTCCGGGCTTGCGCAGGTCGCGCGGCACGGCCAATTCACGAGCGACGCGGGGTGGACGCTTCGGCACGTTGTCGCCATCCTATCGCCAATGGAGCTGCTCATCCACCCGACCGCGATCATCGACGGACCCAACACGCACGTCGGCGCCGACACGCGGATCTGGCACTTCGTCCACGTGATGCCCGGGGCGTACATCGGCAACCGGTGTTCGATCGGCCAGGGCTGCTTCATCGGGAGGGTCCGCATCGGTCACGGTTGCCGGATCCAGAACAACGTCAACGTGTTCGACGGTGTCACGCTCGAGGACGACGTGTTCCTCGGTCCGTGCTGCGTGTTCACCAACGTCAAGCACCCGCGCGCGCACGTTCAGCGCAAGGACAACTACGCCCGCACGCTCGTGTGCAAAGGCGCGTCGATCGGTGCGAACGCCACGGTGGTGTGCGGCGTGACGATCGGCGAATACGCGATGATCGGCGCCGGCGCGGTCGTGACCGCCGATGTCCCGCCCTATGCGCTGGTCGTCGGGAACCCGGGACGTCGTGCCGGCTGGGTGTGCGCGTGTGGCGAGACGCTGCCGCAGAATCACGCATCGCGCGACGGCTTCGTATGTACGCGGTGCGGCGATCGTTACGCCGAGCTCGACGGTCTCCTCGAGCGCTACGGCTCTACGACCGGTAGTAATGCTTGATCTGCGACCACAGCTCGAGTGGGTCGAAGCCAAGCAGCGCGAACGGGTGAGCGCCTGATTCCTTCATGGCGTCCTGCGCTCGGTTGACCAGCCCGCGTGCACGATCGCGCGTGCCCTGCGGCAGCATCGCGGCAAGAGCGCGACCGGCGCGGCCAGCCATCGCTGCGACCGCCGCGCCACCGAGGAGACCGAGCAACCAAGCCGGCGCGGGATCGATCACGACGTGCTTCGCGTTGAGCTCGCGCGCGAGCTGATCGTTCGGGCCGGTGAGGATCCGCATCAGCGTTGCCCGCTCGAGGAACAGCGCGATCGATGGCTTTGCGAATCGTTCTTCGACGGCATCGAGCACGCGCTTGTGACCCTGCGCCCAGTCACGCGCGAGCGTCGACTCGGACACCAGATCCGCGATCGCGCGATGCGTGGACGCGCGGGTGATGTGACCATCCTCCTTGACCGCAATGATCGACGTGTGGACACGCGACCGGTCGTCCTCGATGACGTACGCGACCAGCGCGCTGCGGTCGGGGATCAGCAGATCGAACGTGCGCTGGATCGGCTCGGCCGCCGGCGCGGGCAAGAGCTCGAGAAGCGGCGGCTCGGTCCACACCCCCGCCCCGGCGTGCTTCTTCAGCGCGCGCAGCGCTACGAGTGACTGCGCCAAGCCGTCCATGTCGAACCGCAACGCGCCTTCGATCTCGGCCGACAGCTGACGGATCAGCGAACGCTCGACGACGATCACCGCACCCACCCCGAGGAGCCGCGCGTACGCCTCGAGCTGCTTCGACGTTACGCCAGGGAGCGGATGTGTCGCGAGGTCGATCGACTCAGCGTCGCCTTCGGCGCCGCTGCGCGGACCGGCAGAGCCGGCCCTTGCGATCGATCCGCGCGCTTCGTGCCCGGCAATGATGACCTTGAGGACGTTGGCAGGGGAGCCATCGACGATGACGAGTGCCCAGCGCGGCTTGTCGAGTGCGCGCGGCGGAACGAGCAGCTTCCAGCCGTTTCGCCAGTGGCGCGCATCGAGATCGTCGAGCCTGAGCTCCGGCGAGATCACGTCCGCAGCATACTTGATTGTCGATCGATGCCGGGTGAGCATCCGCGCATGACGAAGACCAGCTTGTTTGCTGCACTGTTGTTGGTCGGCATCGCGGGAGCGGCCGAGGCCGGAGGTTCGCCGGGTACGCTCGGCGTTGGCGCCGAGTACCAGCTCAATGGAGTTGGTGGCGCATCGCTCAACTACGACGGCGGTGACTGGCACGCCGGTGGCGCCCTCGGCTTTGCCGACCTGGGTGGCAGGGGCAACGACGACACGATCTGGCAGGTCGCCGGCCGGTTCTACTATCACGTGCACTCGACGACCGCGTCCGACTTTGGCGTCGGCGGCTCCATCGGCATCCTCAGCTACCCCGTCGGGGGCGGCAACGACAACACCAACATCTACTTGGAACCGGGTGTGCAGATCCGGCTGTTCCTCGCCGCGAACGTCGCACTCAGCGTGTCGACGGGAATCACGCTCGGTGTGTCAGACGCCAAGGGGGTCGCGATCACCGGCGGTACCGTGGGTGGAGCGCGAATGATCGGGGCCGATACCAACGGATTCGTGTTCGGCTTCGGTGGGGGCGCCGGCATCCACTACTACTTCTTCTAGGCGGTCACTGATCTGCGCATCGCCTTCGGCGCTGCTGCGCGGTCCGGCAGAGCCGGACCTTGCTAATTCGATCCGTCGTCGCCACCGCCGACCGTTGCGGCGAGCACGACGTCCGCCGCCTTGACCTTCGACGCGTCAAACTTCCGGGCGCCGTCGATCATTTTGTCGATCGTCTTGTCGAAGTCGGACTTCTCGTCCTTGCCCGGCTTCGCGAAGCGCAGCGGGTTGATCCGCGCGACGACGATCGGCTTGAGATAGCCGCTGGTCCAGCCGGCATCCTTGAGCTTCTTGACCGCTTCCCCGACGAGCTCGTCGAGCTCGAGCAGCTTGTCTGCGTGAGTCGCGCGCAGCTTGAGGCTCTTGGACATCGCGTCGGTCGCGAATGACTCGCACTTGGTGACGACCGAGTTGTAAGCTCCGCCGGAGAATCGCGGATTCTTCTCGTAGCAGATGCCGATCGTCACGAGCGATGCCTGCTCGAGCTCGAAGCCCATCGCGGTCTCGCTTCGGTCGTCGTCCTCGGCGATCGCGCGTGCCATGCGGATGACCTCGAGGGCCTTATCCTTGAGGTTGTGTGCCTTCTCGGTGTTGAGCGCGAGGATGCGGAATGCGATCTCCGGCTCGGGCATCACGAGCGCGACGATCGTCTTGGCGCCGAGTGTGGTCATCGCCGAGAGGCGGTGCATACCGTTCGGCGACATGAAGCCGCCCGTCTTGTCGGGCACTGCGATCACCGGATCGAGGAAGCGGCCGACCTTTGGGATCACGGCGGCGAGCTTGTCGGCGTGCGCCTTCGACAGCTCGCGCTGGTACGGCGTCGGCTTGACCTTGTCGATCGGGAGTGCGGCAAGCGCCACCCAGTGGCCACCGAGCGGCTCACGGTAAACGGCGAGGGCCTGACCACCCGCGTCCTCGATCTGCTTGCGGAGCTTGGTGACCTCCGCACTCGGGGTGCCGGTTGCGACTTCCTCTGCCGTCAACCCGACCGAGCCTGCCGTGGTCTTGACCTTCTTCGACTTGCGCGCTGCTGCGGCCTTCTTGGGCGCTGCAGCTGCGGCCTTCGCTTTCGCCATGCGCGCACTCTAACCCTGCTAAGTTCTATGTCGCATGGCAGCGACGTCGTTTCCGAAGTCCGAGATCAAGATCCTCCTCCTGGAGAACATCCATCCTGTTGCCGCGGAAGCTTTCCGCGCCGAGGGATTTCAAGTCGAGACGACCAAAGGCGCGTTGCCCGAGGCCGAGCTCGCCGAGCGCCTGCGCGACGTTCACGTGCTCGGGATCCGGAGCAAGACCCAGGTCACCGCGAAGTCTCTCGAGGACGCGCGGCGTCTGCTCACCGTAGGCGCGTTCTGCATCGGCACCAACCAGGTCGATCTGCGGTCCGCAAATCGTCGCGGTGCGCCAGTGTTCAACGCACCGTTCTCGAACACACGGTCGGTCGCCGAGCTGATCATCGCGGAGATCGTGATGCTCTCGCGTCATCTCGGTGACCGCGTCCGCGAGGTCCACACCGGTCAGTGGCGCAAGGTCGCCGTCGGCAGCCACGAGGTTCGCGGTCACACGGTCGGCATCGTCGGCTACGGCCACATCGGCAGCCAGGTCGGCGTGCTCGCCGAAGCGTTCGGCATGCGCGTGCTGTTCCATGATGTCCTCGCGAAGTTGCCGATGGGCAACAACCGCACGTGCTCGACCCTCGAGGAGGTGCTGCAGCAGTCCGACTTCGTCACGCTGCACGTGCCCGAGACGCCGCAGACACGATTGATGATCGGCCAGGCCGAGCTCGCACACATGAAGAAGGGCGCGTGCCTGCTCAACGCGAGCCGCGGCACCGTCGTCGATATTGATGCGCTCGCCGCAGCGTTGCGAAGTGGTCACATCGCCGGCGCTGCGGTCGACGTCTATCCGAGCGAGCCCGAAACCAACAGCGACGACTTCGAGACGCCGCTGCGCGGCCTTGGGAACGTGATCCTCACGCCCCACATCGGCGGCTCTACGGAGGAGGCGCAGGAGGCGATCGGCAAGGAAGTGTCGTCCGCGCTCATCAAGTACATCAACCAGGGTGCGACGACCGGATCGGTCAACTTCCCGCTCGTCGAGCTCCCAGTCACCAAGGGGACGCACCGCATCCTCAACGTGCACCGCAACGTTCCGGGCGTGCTCCGCGACATCAACAAGATTGTCTCGGACATGAACGCGAACATTCGCGCACAGTTGCTCTCGACGGATCCCGACATCGGCTACCTGATCATGGATCTCGATCAGGACGTCTCGCACGACGTCAAGAGGGCGGTCGCCGAGCTCGAAACCAGCATCAAGACGCGCATCCTCTTCTAGTCCATACTGTTGTCACGACGTGCATATCTCCGTCTTCGACATCTTCAAGATCGGCATCGGTCCGTCGAGCTCCCACACCGTGGGCCCGATGCGCGCAGCGCGGCGCTTCGCCGAGCAGTTACAGGCAGACGGCGTGCTCGCGCAGGTCACCGGTGTGCGCATCGAGCTGTTTGGCAGCCTCGGGTTCACCGGCAAGGGCCACGGTACCGACAAGGCCGTCATCCTGGGGCTCGAGGGCGAGGAGCCAAAGACAGTCGACATCGAGACGGTCGACAAGCGTGTCGCCGCCGTCGGGCAGTGCCACCGCATCAAGATCCTCGGTACGCACGAGGTCGACCTCGATCCGGCGAGCGCGATCGTATTTCATCGCCGCGAGAAGCTGCCGCTGCACGTCAATGGCATGCGGTTCACGGCGCTCGGTGCGGCGACGGCTCCCGTCGCGGAGCGGATCTACTACTCGGTCGGCGGCGGCTTCGTCGTCGATCACACGGGCCACCCAGCCGATGGTTCGACACCGGCCGATCAGGTCCAGGTGCCTTACCCGTTCAACTCTGGAGAGGAGCTGCTGAAGCTCGCGGCCGAGTCCGGCATGGCGTTCTCGTCGCTGATGCTCGAGAACGAGAAGACGTTCGCGACCGAGGCCGAGATTCGCACCCGCGTGCTCGAGATCGCCAATGCGATGCACGCCTGCATCAAGCGCGGGTGCGAACGCGAAGGCATCTTGCCGGGTGGCCTCAAGGTGAAGCGGCGCGCGGCAGCGATCTTCCGCAAGCTCAAGAGCGACCCGAGCGGTTCCAGCGATCCGCTCGTGATCATGGACTGGGTCAACCTCTGGGCGCTCGCGGTCAACGAGGAGAACGCCGCCGGGGGCCGGGTCGTCACGGCGCCGACCAATGGCGCAGCGGGCATCATCCCGTCGGTCCTCACGTATTACCGCCGGTTTCTGCCGAACGCCGACGATGAAGGCGAGCTGCGATTCCTGCTCACGGCCGCGGCGATCGGCGCTCTGTACAAGAAGAACGCGTCGATCAGCGGCGCAGAGGTCGGCTGTCAGGGAGAGGTTGGCGTCGCTTGCTCGATGGCAGCGGGTGCGCTCGCGGAAGTCATGGGCGGAACGCCGGCCCAGGTCGAAAATGCCGCCGTGATCGGGATGGAGCACAACCTCGGGCTCACCTGCGACCCGATCGGCGGTCTGGTTCAGGTGCCGTGCATCGAGCGCAATGCGATGGGCGCCGTGAAGGCGATCAACGCCGCGCGCATCGCGCTGCAGGGTGATGGAACCCACAAGGTGTCGCTCGACAAGGTCATCAAGACTATGTGGCGGACCGGCGCCGACATGAGCAGCAAGTACAAAGAGACTGCGCGTGGCGGGTTGGCTGTAAACATCATCGAATGCTGATAGTTTGATCTGAGTGGAGATTGTCGGCCTCGAGGGACGACGCAGCGACCTCGCGCGGGGGATCTTGATCGCGCGGAGCTCGCAGCCGCTCGACGCTGCGCGCCAAAAAGCCCTGTGGGACGCGCTGTCGGCCGCAGGCCTCACCGAACAATCCGAGGAGGACGCCTCCGAGGATCCAGAGCGCCAGTGGCACGCGGCTCCGTGGCTGCCCCCATCAGCGGATCAGGTCGACGCCCAGCGTCTCGCGCTCGAGGCCGCCTCCGTACAGTTCGGCATCGAGATGGTTTGGTGCGTGAAGGTCGAGACCGGCATCGATGGCGTCGCGTGGCTCGAGATCGCCGCGAACGAGCCTGCCGAGGACGAGGACGAGGACGAGGACGAGACCGAGTCGCGCGAGCTCATCGAGGACCCGTCGGCGGAGGAGAAGGAGGTTATCTACGCCGCTCCCGACGCGCCGCCGCCCGAGATCGAGGAAGCCACGGACGAGGATGCCGACGAAGACGACGATGATCTCGAGGCCAGTGACCTCGACGTGATCGCTCTCGAGAGTCACTGGCGCAACGGTGCGCCACCGTTCGAAAACAGCGTGCCGTTTCCGATCGAGCGCTATCCCGAGATGATCGACGACTACGATTGGGAGAGCTTTGGCGTAGCGTTCAAGCTCGCCGGGCCCGAGCTCGCGGGGGAAGAGTCCGTCGTCAACGCATTCTTCGCGCTGTGGCTCTCGGTCTATCAGGACGAGCGGTCCGACGACTTCGAGCCGTTCCAGCGCGCCGACGTGATCCATGACCGCAAGCACCGCTCCGCACTGATGTGGGTCGAGCGGTTCGGCGTACCGGCGACCGCCTCCGACCAGGTGCACTTTCTGCTGTGGATCCTCGCGCGCATGCACGAGGTCCTGCCGCTCGTGTGGGCGCGGTTCGATGCCGTCGACGACGCAGTCCGCTCGCACGCGGAGGGCGACGACGATCTCGATCCGTTCGTGCTCGCCGGCAACCCGCTGGCCGATCGGTTCCGCCGCCAGGGCGAAGAGGCGGCGCTGACCTGGGGTGTCTCGCAGAGCATGTGGAGCAAGCGCGAGCTCGCGGGCATGCTCGTCGAGGTCGCTCTCGAGCACGACCCTGACAACCCGGCTACCGCGGAGACCGCCGAGCGCCTGCTGCGCCGCGCGCTATCGTTCGATTCGTTCTCCGACGCCGCGGGGTATCTCTCGATCGTGCTCGTTCGCCAGAAGCGGCTACAGGAAGCCAATGCGCTCGCCGCGACAGCACGCAGCCGCGACGTCCGTCTCCTCGTGATCGGAGAGACGGCGGAGCACGCACCGGGCGAGCTCGCCGCTGCCCTCGAGCTGCTCGACGACAAGACGCTGACCACGACGCCGCCGGAAGAGCTGTCCGAGCTCGTCGCGTCGATCGCGCGACATGCGCCGGCGCACCTTCAGGCGATCCTCGACCGCGTCCTCGATGATGTCGCGCTCGTGCCGCACCTCTACAACGCCAGCTTCTCCGTCGATCGCCCGCTCGGTCTGGCGATCCTGCGTCGCGTGCTCACGCTGCCCGAGCCGCCCCGTGAAGCCGGCGAAGCGCGCACGGCGCTCGTGATGGCGTGGAACAACGCCTGTATCCACGCTCACGCGCTCGGCGACTACAAGCTCGCGGTCGAGCTGGCCGACGGCGGTCAGCCGTATGGCTCGGAGAATCCGTACATCTATCACTCCGCCGCCTGCGCTTACGCGGCGGTCGGTCAGATCGATCGCGCGATCGAGCAGGTTCGCCTCGCGATCGAGCACGAGTACGAGCACAGCGAGAAGATGGAGACCGACGGCGATCTGTCGCCGCTGCAGGCGGACGCGCGCTTCGGCCAGCTGTTCAACGATTGGCGCGAGAAGCGCGCCGATCTCAACTGACGGCAAGGGCCGGCTTTGCTGGCCCGCGCAGCGGCGCAGTCGATCGTCACCTCGTCACTGCGCACACGAGCGACAGCACGAGCGCGACTCCAGAAGCAGCACCGAGGAAGTACAGGAAGATGCTTGCACGAGTGAACATCACGACCTCGCTTTCCGAATGACCGTCGCCAGCACGTAGGCCCCGACGATGGGGCCAAAGAAGAACAGTGGCCTGCCATCGCGAAGACCGGCGGGAAGCCCGATCATCAGCGAGCACGAGACTCGCGACCATTCCGAGCAGGAGGAGTACGTTCGTGATTCGCTTCGTGCTCTGTGAGCGAGCGAAATCAACTTCCGCGTTGGGCACGACAACAACGTAAGAACCAGCAGGGCCCGGTCAATCCCAGCTAACTGGGCATTCCATCAGGACGGGCGCAGCACGGCACCGGACTGTTCGGCCGGGAGCGAGATGTGCTTCGTCGCTTCGTCGTAGTGAGCCCAACACACCGGCGCGTAGCTCTCGTCGGCGCCGAGCTGAACTTGCGGTCCCTCCACCGTCGGCGTGCCGTTGACGAACCGCAGGTTGCAGATCGCTTTCTTCGCGCAGTACTGGCAGGTGACCTTCACCTCTTCGATGCCATCGGCGAGCTCCATCAATCGCTGCGCGCCCGGGAACAGCTTGGTCTGAAAATCCGTCCGCAGGCCGTAGCAGATCACGGGGACACCGGGATCGACCGTGATGCGTCGAAGATCCTCGATGACACTCGGTGGCATGAACTGAGCCTCGTCGACGAGAACGCAGTCGAGGCCGGCGAAGTCGCGCGGGTCGAGCGATGCATCTACGTCGACCATCATGTCGGCTTCCGCTTCGAGCCCGCAACGCGACGAGATCTTGCCCGCGCCAAAGCGCGTGTCGAGGCGCGGTTTGACGAGGATGACCTTCTTGCCCTGCTTGCGGTAGTTGTGCGCAACCGCGAGCAGGTTCATCGACTTCGCCGAGTCCATCGTGCCGTATCGGAAGTAGAGCTTCGCCACGTCAGCGACCCTAGATCAGGGGGCTGACAGGCGAGCTCCCGGCTACCAGGCGTGCAGGGCGCGGGCGATGACGAGCGCCAGGGCGCCCACGAGGGCGGACATGGGAATCGTGAAGATCCAGGCCCATACGATGCGCGTCGCCAGGCCCCAACGGATACCGCGGAGCTTGCTGACCGACCCGACCCCGATGATGGCGCCCGTGATCGTGTGGGTCGTCGAGACCGGAATCTTGAAGTGGGTCGCCCCGAACAGCGTCACCGCCCCGGCGACCTCGGCGCAGAAGCCACCGACCGGCTTCAGGTGGGTGAGTCCCATGCCCATCGTCTTGACGATGCGCCAGCCGCCGACCGCAGTACCGAACGCCATCGCGCCGTAGGACGCAAAGATGATCCACGAAGGGACGTCGCCGATCAGGTTGCCCTTGGCATCGACACCGAGGTGACCCGCTGCCATCAGGACCGCGAGGATCACGCCGATCGTCTTTTGTGCGTCATTGCCG
>JAYVWH010001167.1:0-2263 GCA_043786265.1 Kofleriaceae bacterium
TCGATCCACAGAGCCACACCGCGCGGGGCATCCCGATGGAGACCGTGATCCGCGGCCTGCGCGATGCGATGCAAGATGCGCAGCGCCACTACGACATCAGCTCGAGCCTGATCCTGTGCTTCTTGCGCCACCTCTCCGAGGAGGATGCGTTCAAGACGCTCGAAGCCGCGCTCCCGTTCAAGAGCGAGATCGTCGCGGTCGGGCTCGACTCGGGCGAGAAGGGCAATCCTCCGCGCAAGTTCGTCCGCGTGTTCGAGAAGGCGCGCGAGCACGGTCTACACTCGGTCGCCCACGCTGGCGAAGAGGGACCGCCCGACTACATCCACGAGGCACTCGATCTCCTGTTCGTCGAGCGCATCGATCACGGCGTGCGCTGCGACGAGGATCCGGAGCTGGTCAAGCGCATCATCGAGAAGCAAATTCCCCTGACCGTATGCCCGCTGTCGAACCTCAAGCTGCGCGTCGTCAAGGATCTCAAGCAGCACAACTTCGCCAAGCTGCTCCGCAAAGGCGTCGCCGTCACGATCAACAGCGACGACCCCGCCTACTTCGGCGGCTACATCGGCGAGAACTACCGCCAGACCGCTGAAGCACTCGACCTCACGGCGAAGGAGCTCGTCACCTGCGCCGAGAACGCGGTGCACGCCTCATTCTTGCCGAGCGCGCAGAAGCTGGCGCTGACGCACGCGATCCACCTCGAAGCACAGCACGGGTAGGTCATTGACCTACGCACCGCCCTTCGGCGGTGCTGCGCGGTCCGGCAAAGCCGGACCTTGCTACTTCGCGGGAAGCACACCGCCGGCGATCGCGATCGCACGCACGGTGTCGATCGTGTCGGCCTGCGCCGCGGTCTTGTCGTCCCGATAACGCACGACGCGCGCGAGCCGTAGCGCGAGCCCGCCCGGATAACGCGACGAGCGCTGCACGTCGTTGAACGCGATCTCGGCGACGATCTCCGGCCGCACGTAGACGATGTGACCATCGCGATCGCGAGGCCCGGCTTTGCCGGGCTGCGCAGCAGCGCCGGAGGCGCTGCGGAGTGGATCGACCTCGCGCGCGAGGAACTGCTCGGTCTGCCACCGCAGCATGTCGTCTGTCATGCCCTTGAATGTCTTGCCGAGCATGATGAAGTCACCACCCGCGGGGTCACGCGCACCGAGGTGGATGTTCGACAGCCAACCCTTGCGCCGCCCGCTGCCCCACTCGACCGCGAGCACGACGAGGTCGAGCCGGTGGACCCGCTTGATTTTGAGCCACGACGCACCACGACTGCCGGCGTCGTACGGCGCATCGAGCGCCTTGGCCATCACGCCCTCGTGACCACTCGTGATCGCCTGCATGTAAAACTTCGTCGCCTCGGCAGCATCCGAGGTCACGAGCCGCGGCACTGCCTGCGCGGGTGCGAGCCCAGCGAGCGCCTCGAACCGGCGACTTGCGGCCTCCGTGATCAACGCCTGGTCATCGAGCTGCAAGATGTCAAACAGCGCGAGCGAGAGCGGGTGCGTGGCCGCGAGCTTGTTCCCGTTCTTGCCGAACCGCTTCATCGTGTCCTGAAACGGCATCGGCCGGCCATTGGTGCCGAACGCGATCGCTTCACCGTCGACGATCAGCTTGCGTGCTGGCAGCGCAGCGATCGCCGCGACAGCCTCGGGCACGTAGTCGGTGACATCGTTGAGGCCGCGCGAGTACGCACGAATCACCTCACCATCCTTGTGCAGCTGCACGCGAAAGCCGTCGAGCTTGAGCTCGAGTGCCGCCGTACCACCGAGCTCGGCGAGCGCTGCCTCTGCATCGTCGGCCGTCTGCGCGAGCATCGGCATCACGGGACGAAAGATCGTCAGACCGAACCGGCCGATCTCCGCGGCACCTCCCGCAAGCGCCGCCGCCGCGACCTCGCCGAGATCGCCCGACAACATGTACGCCCGCCGCACCGAATCGGCCGGCAACTCGGCGGCCTTCGCGATCGCCGCGACGACGAGCCCATCGAGCGCACCCTGCCGAACCTCGCCAACCGCGAGCACGGCGAGAAACTGCTGCTCGGGCTGCGTCGCGAGCGAGAACATCGCTCCGAGAGCTTCCTTGCGCGCGGTCGCAGAGCCCGTCCCGTGCAAATCTGCCATCGTCGTGAAGCGTCGATCGATCTCGGTCAACGACAGGTCCGCGGTCGGCGCGGGCAGCGTCTGGAGTGCGACCTCGGACACGGTCGCGTAACCGATGTTCGTCTTCTGCGGGAGCTCGCCGGCGAGATAGCGCGCGCCGATCG
>JAYVWH010001168.1:0-2998 GCA_043786265.1 Kofleriaceae bacterium
GTGCTCCGTCGACGGGCACCCAGTCACCGCTGCTGTCGAGGTAGGCGCCCGCGACGGGCGTGTACGGGTTTCCCGAGGTGAAGCGAAACCGACCGCCAAGCCGCCAGTGCTTGCCGATGCCCGTGGTGCCGACGAGCGTCAGCGAGTGCGGCTGATCGAGCACGTACGGCAAGAGCACGTTGCCCTTCGTCGGATTGCGGCGGAACGAGCGCCCGTACGTGTACGCGATCCAGCCTGTCCAGCGCCCGACGTTACGCCGCGCGATCAGCTCGAGCCCATAAGCGTGGCCGGTGCCAATTCCTTCGCGATAGCTGTACGAGCCAAACTGGGTGTCGACGAGCTCGCGGCTGATGCCGAGCAAGCCCCCCGACTCGGTCCCGCCGTTCGCGGTCGTCGGTGTCGCGGACGTGATCGCATCGACCGGCAGCTCGCGCAGGTCCTGATAGTAGGCCGTGGCCGACAGCTCCTTGTCGTCACCGATGATCGCCTTGGCCGTGGTCGCCGCCTGCGTCGCCGACGATCCGATCATGATGCGGTCGCCAAAGATCGGATCGAGATCGGTCACCAGCGGCGGCGCGTGGTAGCGGCCGAGCGACTGGATCAATGTCACACCGCCCGGCAGGCGGAAGTTTGCGACGACACGCGGGTCGAGCGTCCACTGGTCCGACAGGCCGAAATGATCGCCGCGGAGCCCGGGGCGAACCTCGATCTTCTCGTCGGCGAAGAACCAAGATTGCTCGACGTACGCGCCGAGGTCCGCGCTCCACCGGCTGAGGTTGCGATGCACCACCATGTCGGGCGACGGATCGAGTGGGCTCGGCGGTGGCGTATTCACCATGTCGTAGCTATGGCGCTGCCAGCCGCCATCGATCCCCGCGGCGACCGTCCCGCCGAACGCCGCGGTCGAGACCTCTCCGCGTAGCGAGAGGGGGAACGTCGTCTTGTGCATCCCCTTGTCGATGTCGTCGTGATTCGCGCGCGCGTTGACATCGTCGACGCCGATCGACGGCAAGATCGTCAGCGACGTCGCACCCCTCACCGCCCGGTAGCGCATGCCGAGGCGCATGAAGCGTGACGTGTAGAGGAACGACTTCACGCTGCTCGTGTCGACCCCGCCGGCATTGGTGTCGTTGGGGTCGTGAACGAGCGTGAGCTTGTCATCCGAGCCGAACAAGATCGCCATGAACCGCCCGTCGCCCGACTCCCAGCGGAGCTGCGCGTCCATGTAGCGAGGCAGCAACACGAGGTCGATGTTCGCAGCGGAGATGATCGCGTCGAAGTACGAGCGCCGCGCGCCGATCAGCCAGCTGCCCTCGAGTGGCCCCGGGCCCTCGGCGAGCGCGGCGGCATGAATCAGGCTGAGCTCGCCGCCGGCGCGCCAGCGATCCGAGCGACCGGTCTTCGACGTCACGATCGCGACACCGCCAAGGCCACGACCGTATCGCACGCTCGCGCCACCCGGCTCCAGCGTCACTTCATCCACCGCCCCCGTCGGCAAGAACGACGCGACGCCGCCGAAGTGGTAGAGCAAAGGGACCTCGATCCCGTCGAGGTAGACCTTGGTGTCGCGAGGCGCGGTCCCGCGCAGTGCAAGCCCGCCGAGCCCGTAGGGTGTACGCGCGATACCAGGCAAGCTCTGCAGTGCACGCAAGACGTCGTTGCCGGCGCCCGGCTGCGTCCGGATCGCCGCGGTGTCGAGGTGCAGCGGTGGTCCCATCGGTGCGTGACCCGAGATACGGATCAGCTCGCCGCCACCTGACTCGGCCGCCATCTTGATCGTGAGGTCGTCGCCGATGCGTGCCGCGCCAAAGTAGGCGCGATATCCATCCGCGATCACGACCACGTCGAGGCGGCCAAATGGCGCATCGCTAATCGTGAAAGTCCCGGCATCGTCACTCGCCGTCTCTAGGCTGCCGATCGAGATCAACGCGCCGACGACCGCCTCGCCCGTCGCGTCGTCGATGATCCGCCCCGTGATCGAGCGGCCCGCATACGCGCGCGGGTGCATGGCGAGGATCCCGAGCAGGATCACCGCGGTCATCACCCAGCTGCGCGCCGGCCGCATCCGCGCAGACGCTACGACGTCTCGCCGCCCGCTTCGACCTCAGAATTCTGAGGCCGGCGGCCGGGGTAGAGGTGCTCGGCTGCGATCTCGATCGGCTCATGCGCGAAGCGGCCTTACCGTATAGGTCCGACGCGCCAAGAAGGAGAACCCGCTAGGATCTACCGCCCAATCCTCGCTGGGATCGGCTACCTGAGCCACGGGCAACTTCGCGGTGACCTCGTCAATGAGCTGGTCCGCGCGCGTCCCGCCCACCAGCGGTCCAGTCCCTGCGAGCGATCGATGGCGAAGTCCGCGTGCTCCGGCGCTCGAGCTGTTAACGCGGTGCGGGTCACCACCACCCGCGGTAACCCATATCACCGCTGCGGTCACCAACCTCCCGGGTGGGTCTCTTGGATCCAGAACACCGGCGGCGCGCCGGATCGTCGATCAGGTTCGTCGATTTCGGATCCACGATCTGAGCTGTCGTTGAGAGCTCGAACGCTACCAGGAGGCAGCAATGCGGGCGTCGACCGCTCTCGGCTCGAACACCCGACGCGAGCCGCTTGCATCGCGACCAAAGGAAAGTACAGGAACCGGAGCTCGGTGCTGTCGCGTCAGCCGCGCGGCTTCGGGCAGTGCCGCAGTGATTCGAACACGAGCTGCTCCAGCGTTGCATTTGGCCCCACGACAGCGCACGCGGCGTCGAGCGCAGCGCGCACTTCCTGGCGTTTGAAGCCCAGCTGGACTAGCGCTTGGTTGGCGTCGTGTCTGACCACGACGGCCCCGAACTTTGTGCTCGCGGGCGCGGGCCTGCGGTCGGCCCCGGAAGCGATGTCTTTGAGCTCGGAGATCCGCCCCACGTGGGGCGAGCGTTGTTCGCGCTTGTCGGACTTTGCGTCTGCCACGGGCTGCCGCCCCACGTGGGGCGGGCGTTGTTCGTGCTTGTCGGACTTT
>JAYVWH010001169.1:0-3865 GCA_043786265.1 Kofleriaceae bacterium
ACCGGCGCGGCATGTATGCGGTCGAGCAGTACCTGTTCGCCCGTTCGTACATGTATGCGCAGGTCTATCACCACAAGACCGTGCGCGCGGCCGAGTGGATGTTCATCAAAACCCTCGAGAGGTTCGCCGAGCTCGCGCGCGCGAGCTCGGAGCCCGCGGGGCTCGCGATCGCCGCCACGATGGCGCGCGGTGGCGAGGTCAGCGTCGACGATTATCTGCGCCTGCACGACGTGTCGCTGACGACCGCGCTCGATGCGTGGGCCGGCCTCGACGGTCAGCCCGCTGCCGATCCGGTGCTGCGCGACCTTGCGCAGCGTTTGATGACGCGCCGCTTGTTCAAGACCTTCGACCTCGGTGACGACCGCGCTGCGGCGGAGCGCCTGTGGCCGCAAGCACTCGAGGTCGCGAACAAGCGCTTTGGAAGCGTCGGGCGCTTCTACGTGCACCTCGATACTGCACGGCACGCGGCCTACCTCGCCTCCGATGACGAGGAGCTCCACGTGATCGATCACCCGAAGTACGGCGCGGTCACCCTGTCGCGCCTGCTCGAGGACATGCCACTTGGCCAGCCCACGTCGACAATTCGCCTCGTGTGTGCGCCGGAGCTGCTCGACGAGCTGCGCCCGATCGTCGAGCACGAGCTCGGCCGTCACCGCGGCCGCCGCTAGTCTAGCTCTACTAGCTCGACCGCGAGTGGAGCTGGTTGTGTCTGACCCTCAGTCGTACCAGCGCCGACCGGTGCGGCGATCTCGACGCTTCACCTCGCGGCGCTCGAACAGCGCGCGATAGCGGGCCAGCCAGGCCGCTAGATCGCGAAACGGCTCCGCGCGCAGCGAGTAGAACCGCTTGGCGCCGTCGCCGCGCACGTCGACAAAGCCAGCGGCGTTGAGGATCCCCAGGTGGCGACGTCGAACCCTCGCGCGGCGAGGAGCTTCGCCGTCGCGAACATGCCGAAGGGGGCCGCCGCGGTCAGCGGATCGTCATGACCGGCAACGACACCCGAATCGAGCAACAGTCGCAGTCGTTCGACGTAGCCCTGCAGCGCCGGCCACGACAAGCGTAACAAAGTTGTAGGAAGTACAACTTCCAGCTTTGTCCATACTCCGCCCGTGATGAGGGCATTCCTGGTCGGTTCGATCTTCGCCGGTCTCGGCGCGTGCACCTCACTGGCGGCGACGCCGGAACCCGACGCTGCGGGGGCCACACCCGACACCGCTCCTGCGGTCGACACCTCGCCACTCCACGTCCAGGCGCTCGGGGTTCAGGGATTCGTGTTGCGGCACGGGACCGACACCGTGCTGACGGCCCCGCTGTTCACGCGTCAGTCCGCGCTCGAGGTCACGCTCAATCTCCCTCTCGAGGCCGACACCGCCGCGATCGACGCGGGCATGGCTGGCGTACCGCTCGCGGACGTCAGCGCGATCGTCTCGGGCCACGCACACTACGATCACTTCATCGACGTCCCGCACCTCCTCACGAAGGCGACCAAGGCGATCGCGTATACGAACCTCACCGGTCGCCACATGCTCGCCGCCCTCGCGCCCGATCGCCCCGGCTGCGCGAATGCGGCGCCACCGAGCCCGATGATTCCCCGCAGCCGCGTGGTCGCCGTCGACGACTCGCTCGCGAGCTACGTCGACTACACGAATTGTCCGATGGCGAAGCCGCCCGGCGCCCCACTCTCGGGCCGCTGGATCGATGTTCCGAATTCGAACGTCCGCTTGATGGCAGTGTGCTCGATGCATCCCGCGCAGGTCGGCCCGTATCACTTCGGGGAGGGCGCGGTCGACGAGGATCAGTGCGAGCTCCCCGGCCCCGCTTCGGGCTGGAAAGAGGGCCTCACCGTCGCGTTCGTGATCGACTTCCTCGACGCGAACCACAAGCCCGCGTTCCGCGTGTTCTATCAGGACGCACCGACCGATGCGCCTGTCGGCCACGTGCCCGCCGCGATCCTGGCGGACAAGCAAGTGGACGTCGCGCTGCTGTGCGTCGGTAGCGGTGACGCCGTCGAGAACCATCCCGCAGCGATCATCGGCAACGTCACCCCGCGGTACGCCCTCTCCGGACACTGGGAAGATTTCTTCAGCCCGGTGGGCTCGATGCCCAAGCCCATCCCGCTCCTCGATCTCAACGGCTACCTCGCTCGCGCCGACGCCGCCCTGCCCGGCCCGCCCGACGCACCGCTCGTGATCGACGGCCACCCGCAGAGCACGCGCCACGTGCTCGTGCAACCGGGCGCGACCTTCGACGTACCGCTCGTCCCGTAGCTGCGATCGCCCTCGAGCCAGCCGCATCCGAGCGTTGCTCACGGTCGAAGGGTGGCCCCGCATCCTGTCCGGTATTCGGACACACGATCACGCGACAACTCCAAGCTCGCACCGGATGTCGTAGGCGGGAGCGATCATCCCGTGCATGCCAGCGAAGGATCCAGAGAAACGACGCGCGACCGTTCGTGCGTGGTACGCGCGCACGAAGCACCGACGGACGGTGCACATCGTCGCGCGGCAGACCGCCGTCAAGCGTGCACGCTTCCACGCAATCACGGAATGGTTTTGTCAGTTCAAGCAGCGGCTGGCATGTAGCCGCTGCGGCGAGAATCATCCGGCGTGCTTGCAGTTTCATCACACCGACCCCAACCGGAAGGAAATCACGATCGCAGTGGCAGTCCATCGCGGCTGGAGCAAGAAGCGCATCCTCGACGAGGCCGCAAAATGCGAGGTGCTATGCGCGAACTGCCATGCCAAGCATCATGCGCGCGAGAAGGTCGATGGGCAGGCGCGATAACTGGACGCAGTCCGATCGCGACACATTCAACGCGCAATGGCGGCGCTGGTACCGCGACAACGCACAGCGAAACAGGGAGTGGGAACAGCGGAGGCGCGAGGAGATTCGCGAATGGTGGCGCGACCTCAAGGCGACGAAGTCATGCTGCCTCTGCAAAGAGAACGCGCCGGAGTGCCTGCACTTCCATCACGTCGTTCCGAAGACAAAAGCCTTCGATCTTAGCGAGGGGGCGAGCAACGGTCGCTCGCGCGAAGTCATCCTCGCAGAGGTCGCCAAGTGCGTCGTCCTGTGCGGCAACTGCCACGCGAAGTATCACTGGGACGAGAGAAAGTGGTCGGGGTGACAGGATTTGAACCTGCGACTCCAAGTTCCCAAAACTTGTGCGCTACCAGACTGCGCTACACCCCGTTCACCTCGGATACCCGGGATTTCTGGACGACGCAAGCCCTCACGCGCAAGGCAGCGAATTAACGCGTTCGGAGCATCCTTGCCGTCGGGCATTGGCGGAATCGTACGCGCAAAATGAAAACGGCCACACCCGAAGGTGCGGCCGGTGCCGTCAGCGCAAGCTGAAGGACTACTCTTCCTTGGCGGGAGCCGCGGGGGCAGCCGGCGGGGCAGCCGGCGTATCCAGGCCGGGCGCCGGACCGCTCGGCGTCTTGCCGCCGGCCCACGCGAAGTAGTTACGCAGCATCGTGGTCTCGAGGTTGAGATCACCCAGGGTGGTCTTGCCCTCGCCGGCCTTGATGGCCGCGTCGAGCTTCGCCTCGCAGTTCGCGCAAGGGACCTTCGCGACCTTCGGCAGGGCGAGAAGGATCGACTGGCGGATGAGGCGGTTGTCGCTCTTGGCCGCGTCGAGCAGGGTGTCGGTCAGCGCAGCGGCCTTCGGGCCCGCCTTGCCGAGCTCGAGCATCGCGCGCTCGATCTCGCCTTCGAGTAGACCGAGCTGCTCGTCCTTCGTCCAGTCCTTGATGTCCTTGATCCAGGTCGCCGAGTTCTTCGCGGCCTGCTCCGGCGTCTCCTTCAGCGTGCCCGCGAAGCAGTTGATGTCCTGCTTGCAACGGATGCCGACCGAGATGCG
>JAYVWH010001170.1:0-2390 GCA_043786265.1 Kofleriaceae bacterium
GCCGGAGGCCTTCGGCGGCCTCGGCGGCAGCTGTCTCGACAACTGCCTCGTCCAGGAAGAAGTCGCGTTCGGCTGCGCCGGCGTCAATACGTCCATGGCCGCGAACTCGCTCGGTGCGACGCCGCTGCTCGTCGCGGGGACCGACGAGCAGAAGAAGAAGTACCTCGGCCGGCTCACGTCGGAATTCGGGTTCTGCGCGTACGCTTGCAGCGAGCCCGACGCCGGCAGCGATGTCGCGGGCATGCGCACGCGGGTCACCCGCCACGGTGACGACTACGTGCTCAACGGGCAGAAGCGCTGGATTACCAATGGTGGTGTCGCCGGTTTCTACACGGTGTTCGCCACGTTCGATCCGGCAATGAAGCACAAGGGCATCGCGTGCTTCGTCGTGGATGCAAACACCCCGGGCGTCAAGGCGGGTCGCAAAGAGAACAAGATGGGCCACCGCGCCTCGAACACGACCGACGTGATCTTCGAGGACGTCAAGATTCCAAAGAGTGCGCTCGTCGGAACCGAGGATGGCGGGTTCAAGGTCGCGATGAAGACGTTCGATCGCTCGCGCCCATGGATCGCGGCGAGCGCAGCGGGCCTCATCCGCCGCTGCCTCGAGGAGAGCCGCGACTACTCGCTCGAGCGCAAGACGTTCGGCGTCACGATCTCGAATCACCAGGCAATCCAGTTCATGCTCGCCGAGATGGCGATCGCGTACGAGTCGACCCGCTTGCTCACGCACAAGGCGGCGTGGCTCGTCGACAAGGGCGACCTGTCGAGCATCGTGTCGAGCTACGCGAAAGCCTACGGCGCCGACGCCGCGATGCGCTGCTCGACCGACGCGGTCCAGATCTTCGGTGGCTACGGCTACACCAAGGAGTACCCCGTCGAGAAGTTGATGCGCGACGCCAAGCTGCTTCAGATCTACGAGGGGACCTCGCAGATCCAGCGCATGGTCATCGCGCGCAACGTGCTCGGAGCGAAGTAGACGCCTGTTATGCTCGAGGGATGGCCGACCACGGGCTACAAGGGCCGCCGCTAGAAGCTCGCGTCAGTTATCGCCCTTGATGCCAACAGCCTCACAGGCTTTTGCAAACGCGGGCGCGGCCGCCGCGACGGGCGCCTCGAGCGATGCGGTGCAGCTGGCGTATTTGCGCGCGCCCTCGGTCCACCACGCGTAGACGACGTACGTGGTGCCGCTCTTCTCGGCGATCATCAGGTGGCTCGTCTTGCCGAGCTCGTCCTTGACGATCTTGCCATCGCGGAACTGCACGAAGTTCACCTTCTCGGAGGTCTTCGCCCAGTCCTTCGCTTCGCAGGTGCCGTCGCAGTTGGTGCCGACGTCGAACGACGTCATGAACAGCTCGCTCTCTTTGGGCTTCACCTTCGCGAACATCTTGCCCTGCTGCTCCCAGCTCTTTGGGGCAGCGATGGTGAAGGTCACCACGTCGTGGCCGCGCTCCTCCAGGATGTCGCGCTGCTCGAACACCAGCTTGTCCTTGAGCTCGGCGGGAACGAGTGCGTTGACCGCTGCTGCATCGACCTTCACGGCCGGCGCAGCTTTGCCGCCACCGCCGGACTTGCCACATGCCACGAGCGAGACCGCCAGGAACAAGAAATGCTTCATGCGCGCGGAATACCACGCGGCCTCGTGCGGCCGCTCGAGATTCAGCGGCCGCGGGGCGTGACGCTGACGCCGCCGTTGGCGCCCGCGCTGCCGTTGACAGCGCCGTTATACGACGCGGGCCGCGACTGCCAGCCACCGCGGTTCCACTGACGAGAGTTGCCGCTGGTGCTCCAGCTGCCTTGCACGTAGACCTGGCCCGAGCGCTCGGTCTCCCAGCTGCCGCTGCGCCAGACGTAGCCGTTGTTCGAGTTGTCGTAGTAGCCGTCGACATAGACGTAGCCCGGGCGCGGCTCGGCCCAGTAGCCATCGACATAAGCGTATTGATTGTCGCGCGTCTCCCACGTGCCCTGCACCCAGTACGAGTCTTGACGCTGACCCTGGTAGTAGCCCGGCGTCCACACCCATGCGTTGCCGTTCCAGCTCTGGTGCCCATTGACCCAGACGTAGCCCGGGCGCGCGTAACCGTAGTAGCCGACGTCGACGGCCGGCGGCGGCGGGTTCGACGCCTCGACGACGGCATTGGCAACAACGGCCACCGCGACTCCCGTGACGAACAAGCTGGCGACCGGGTTCATCCGGCCGTTCGCGCGGACGATGCAGCCCGACGCTGTAACCGCCAGCAACAACACGATCCCCAGCTTGCGCATCCGTCTAGCTTGCCACGATGTCATAGGCATTTGGCAGGCTCCCTTCGTGACCGAGACCGACATCACGCCTGCTACCCCCCACCGCATCGAGTCGCCCGCACCGGGTGCCGAGCTGCCAACCATTG
>JAYVWH010001171.1:0-2865 GCA_043786265.1 Kofleriaceae bacterium
TCGTCACTCGATACGAGCACAAGGCCCAGAACTTTCTCGGGTTCCTGGAGCTCGCAACGGCGATCATTTTGCTACGCCGTTTTTGAGATGCGTTCTAGCTGGAACTAGACCGAACTAGACCGAACTAGACCCGTCGCGCGTTGACCGTGCGCTCGACGGTGCGAAACCCGAGGCGCGCGTACACCCGCACCGCTTCGCTGTCGGGCTCGGCGATGATCACGACGCGCTCGGCACCCCGCGCGAATGCCGCGCGCACACTGGTCGCGAGCAGCGATCCTGCGAGGCCGCGCCGTCGGTAAGCGGGATGAGTCTGCACATCTTGATAGCGCGCAAGTGCGTCGAGCCACACGAGGCCCAGGCTCGCGACGAGGAGCTCGCTCGGCGCGGTTCCCTCTGGTTCGCGCACGCGATCGAATGCGCCCCAGAACGTCGCCTGCCCTCGCGCGACGAGATCGCGGTGCCACGCCGCGCGCCGGTCGAGAAACAATCGGTACGAATCGTCGTGGCGGTCGCCGAGGGTGTACGCGAGGTCCGCTGTCAGCAGCACCTCGTCGGGCGTCATCGATCGCATCTCGAGCGAGCTCACCGGCGTGACCTCCCCAGCACGGCTCGCAAGGGCCGGCTCTGCCGGCCCGCGCAGCGACGCCCTCTCGGCGACCATGACCTGGTTCGACATCAACGCGAAGCCTGCGGCACGCAGCTCCCCACCTGCACCCTCGTCGCCGTTGGTGCCGTCCCACCACAGCGAGATGTGCTTGATCGCGGGATTCCTGCCGAGCTCGTCGGCGAACCGCCGCATCCAGTACGCGACCTCACCGACCTGGGGTGGCGCGGGCAGCACCAGAACGTTACCGTCGTAAAAGCCGGGGTTGTCGGGGGTTTCGACGACGAGGTAATCGCCGCGGTCGGTCACACGTCCGCGCATCGCCGCAAGTGCGAGCTCGGTGGTGAGCGCGAGACCTCTTACGATCACCGTCGTTGCATGCTCAGTTGCGTACGAGCCCGAGCAGCTTCGACATCGTCTTCTCGTCCGCGGGCGGGAAGTCGTAGTCGAGGAATTCGCGTGATGTGACCCAGCGAAGATCAGCAACCGTCGCGGGATATGGACGCGCCTCGGCAGGCAGCTTGCACGAGTACATCGTAAGCTGGACCTGGTAGTTCGTGTAGTCGTGGACGTGCTCGCCGAGCTTGGCGCCGACCTCGACCTCGACGCCGATACGACCCTTGACCTCGCGCTTGAGCGCTCCGGACTCGGCCTCCCCTGGCTCGACGCGACCGCCAGGGAACTCCCACAGCAGCGGCAGGACGGCGTTGGCCTGGCGCTGGGTGATCAGGTAGCGGCCCTCGTGCTCGATCACGGCCGCAACGACACGAATCACCTCTTTGCCCATCGCGGATGCGATTATCGATGGATCGCATGCGATTGCAACGTGATTCAAGGCGTGTATGCTGCGCCCCGCCATGGCGATCCGGTTCGTCGAGATCAAGCCCTCCGACTCCGCTGACACACTCAACCACGAGTGGGTCATCCTCGAGAATGACGGCAAAGCGCCGTTCAACACGCGCGGCTGCGGCATGACCGTAGGTCGCCGCGGCACCAACAAGAAGTCGATGCTCGGGATCATCGACCCCGGCTTCGTGCTGCAACCGGGCGAACGCGTTCGCATGTGCACCGGAAATCCCGGCACCCAGGCCCATGGGCCCGCGCCCGAAGACGGCGTGAAGAACTACTTTTTGTTCCTGCCCAAGGCCTATGTCACCGGTGCAGGCACCGTGTTGACGCTGGTCCTGCGCGGCCTGCCGGTCTCGAAGGCGGAGTTCGATCCAGCCGCTCCTGGCGGCGTCGCTCCTCCAGCAGCCAAGGGCTAGCGGACCAGCGCGACGCCCGTGTACCGGGCGCGGGGGCGAAGCAGATATCCCGCCGCGCGTTGCTCTAGCGCGTGCGCCAGCCATCCCGCACTCCGCGCGAGTGCGAACAATCCCGATCCGGCAGCGGGCGCCGCTCCGAGGGCAGCGACGAGGGCACTGAGGCCAATGTCGACAGACGGGCGCGCAGGTCGCGACGACTGCCGGGTCGCTGCGGCCATCGCATCGACGATCGCGATGATCGTGCGCGCACGGCGTACACCGAGGCTTGCGCCACGCGCACCGTCGACGAGACGCCGCGCGTGAGCGAGCAACGGTACGGCGCGCGGGTCGCCCTGGGGATAGAGCGGATGACCGAACCCGGGCGGCGTCTGCTCGCTCCGTCGCAACGCGGCGACCGCGGCCTTAGCGTGCTCGGGGCCACCGACCTCGTCGGCATGGGCGGCGATCGCCTCGGAGGCAGAACCGTGAAGCGGACCGGACACGGTGGCGAGCGCAGCCGCGACACAGGCATACGGATCCGCCTGCGTCGAGGCGGTGACGCGCGCGGTGAAGCTCGACGCATTGAGCTCGTGATCAGCGAGCACGACGAGCGCGACGTCGATGCACGGCGTTGCACTGTCATCGAGACCGAGCGCACGCGATGCGATCGCAGCCACCGATGGCGCACCGAGCGACCGCGTGACCGTCGCGGCGGCAAGGTCGGGCGCGAGCGAAGCCGCGAGCAGCGGGATCAGCGCGCGCCCGCGGGCGAGCACGGCATCGGGACGACCGTCGGCGCGCTGCGGATCACCAAGCGCGGCGAGCTGCACGACGAGTGACATCACATCGAGCGGCGTCGCGCCGCGCGGGATCAACTTACCAAGCTGAGCGACGTGCAGAGGTGCTCGCGGCCACGTGACCGGCGCGGTCGGCAGATAACCCGACCACAGCAGCTCGGCCACGTTCTCGAAGGGGACGCCTGCGTCGGCGAGGTCGGTCGCGAGGTGACCGCGGTAG
>JAYVWH010001172.1:0-4449 GCA_043786265.1 Kofleriaceae bacterium
AAACCTTCGCGATGCGAGGGAAACGCAAGGATATCCATGAACGCGTAGTACGGCGCCGGCTCGTCGACGTGCGGCACGACGTGCACGTGTTCCTCTCGAATGCGCGCGGCGATCCGGGGGTCGACCGTGTCGCCCGCAAATCCTGCTCCCACGATGACGAGGTGCACCGCAGCACGCTTCCGTACGAGGTCGATCGCATCGAGAAGCTCGACCATGCCCTTGTCGGCGACAGGTCGCCCGACGAAGCCGATCACTGGCGCACCTTCGGGGATCGCGAGCGACCGCCGCAGCGCGCTCGCCTGGCTTGTCCACCGCTCGCGCGCAAAGCGCTCGACATCGACACCGTTCGACGAGCCAGCGCCAAGCACGACGCAGCGTTCTGCCGATGCATAGCCTGCCGTGACGAACGCGGCGCGGAGACTCTCGCTGTTGCACACGACACGATGGGCACAGCGCGCCGCGATTCGCTCACTGGCCGCGAGCACCGACCGCTTGAGCCCACGCTCTGTCTCGAGTCGCAGACCGCGTAGCTGATAAACGCGCGTTGGAACGCGGGTCGCCACCGCGGCAAGCATGCCGATGAGGCCTCCCTTCGCCGTGCTGGCGTTGACGATGTCCGGGCGTAGCCGCCGCATCACGGCGATCATCGCTGCGAGGGATTTCGCATCCGCCAGCGGATCGATCTCGCGCGCCATCGGCACCTCGACGACATCGACACCCTCGCGCTCAGCGACCCGCTCGAGCTCGGGTCCCGGCGAGCTGATCACCGTGACGTCGAAGCCGCTCGCGCGCAGGAAGCGAAGCTGACCGCGCAGGAGGACGGCGGCGGTGACGGGCACCGTAACGACGAAGGCAAGCCGCGTCAGGAGGCCTTCTCCGTCGCGACCGAGCGGAGCCGATCCGAGATCTGCCCCATCGACGTCCACCACAGCGAGTCGCCGTATTCGCGATGCAGCCGCTCGAACAACAGGTCGAGGAAGTTGCAATACACACCGTCGATGCCATCGAGCGCGACGTATCCGAGCGCGTCCTTGATGATGTGGCCCTTGATCGCGAGCAGGCCACCCGCATCGAGGGTCGCGCGTGCGCGCTCCCACGCTGAAGTTGCCTGGAAGTTGGTCGCGAAGTGCACGAGGCCGGTACCCTCGACGCGCGACGGATAGATCAACGACGCGCCCTTGATGCCGCTCATGTTGGTCAGCGCGTCGGGCGCGATGTCGGTTTTGATGTCGCGCGCTGATGCCACGAAGTGCAGCCCGACGTCGTTCATAGCCGACAGCAGTGCGGGCTGCGCATTCCAACCAGGCGGACACATACCGCGCACGTACGGCAGCTTCGACGCGTCGAAGATTTCCAGCATCTTCGCCAGCTTCGCGCGGTGCTCGTGAACTTGCTCGTCCTGAAACTCTACGTGGAGCAGCAGCCCCGGATGGATGTGATGCAGGCCGTGAAGGCCGACCTCTGTGCGCGGTAGCGAGCGCAGGTAGGCGAGGAACTCCGGGTGCCGATCAATCCTGCGCGTACCTTCCGGCAACACGCGCGACAAATACATCCTGTCGCGCACCAAGGGCATGCGCTTGAGCACGCGCGATGGCGTTGGTGAAATTTCGCGCCAGTCCGCCGTCGTGAACAACGTCACATGAAGCTGAGGATGACGCTCCAGTAGGCGTTGCACGTGACCGAGTGCACCGGCGCCGAGGTCGCCGCCACCGTCGTAGTGTTCGCGCGACTTACCCGGGTGAACGTCATCGATCGTGAACACGACGGCCCCGCGCTTGCCCGACGGCAGGAAGTCACGAACGGGCGAGAGCGGGGGCACCGGGGTTCTCTGGAATTCGTTTGAGGACCACAAACGCGGCGAGCACGACCCAGAACATCGTGAATCGTAGCCCTTGGTGCGCAACCGTGTAAACGAGTGCGGGCACCAGCAACAGGGATGCTCGGCGCGATGCACCGCGGATCACGCGGGCTGCGAACACAAAGAACAGTGCGACACCGACGATGCCATACGAAAACAGCAGCGCTCCGAACGAGGAGTGCAGCTCGCGCTTGGGTCGTCCGTCCGTCGCGAAGCGGGCGTAGACGCCTTCACCTGCGCCAAGAACGAGATACTGCGGGAATCGCCAGAGCCGGTCGTAGCCGCGCTCCTCGGCAAACGACTCGTGCGGGTCGCGATCCTCCAGCGCACGCTTCTGGTTGAACTCCAGCTTCTCAGCGACAGGCCCGCCGAGACTGACGATTGCCACCGATGCCAGCGCACCGACGATGATGAGCTTCGGGTCCGAGAAGAGGAGCACAAGCAGAAGCACGAGAATCCCGGCCAGCGACGCGCGCGAGGCCGCGCCAAAAGCGAGGTAGGCGCACATCGCGACGCCGGAGCTTGCGCGTAAACGACTGAGGCCGAGCGGCCGCTGCGTCATCGCGAATAGGCACGCCGACAGCAGCGCATAGTATCCAAGCTGATTCGGGCTGTTGAACAATCCCGTCGTACGAAGCTTACCGGGCATGACGAGCGCATAGATCAGCGAGACCGCGATAGTTACGTAGACGATGTCGACGGTGGTGCGGAGAAACCTCTCGGGGTTCGGTCGAGCGATGACCAATGCCGACAAGAACACCGCGGCATTGAACAGGTAGAACAGCGGGTGAAGGCCAAAGTCCTTCAAGCCGATCTTCCCCAGGACCAGCGCCCACGCATAGTTAATCAGCGCAACCCAGGCCGTGAACGTGAAGAGCGCCTTCATGGCGCCCGCATCATTGGGCCCGAGCTTGCCGTTCCAGGAGAGAAGCGCGAGCGGTGTCAGCACCAGAAGCAGCCAGTCCGATGGCTGCGGCAGACCGCTGGCAATCACGTACACCGGGTTGAGCAGCACGAACAGACACCAGACGAACAGCGCCGGATTGCGTACGACGTCGCGCAAACGTGCCTGCCACGTCGAAGGCTGCGCGCCACGAGCTTTCATCGCGCCACCGTAAGGATCGTTTCGATGATGCGCGTATGATCAGCGACGGTGAGCTGAGACCCGCTCGGTAAACACAAGCCGTCAATGAACAGCCTCTCGGCGACCGAACCTCGAATCGAGCGGTACCCCGCGAACACGGGCTGCAAGTGCATCGGCTTCCACACCGGGCGCGCCTCGATGTCTGCGCGCTCGAGCGCGTCGAGCACGCTGGTCGGGCCGTGCTCGAGCGTCGCGCACGTAAGCCAGCACGTGGACATTCCGTAGGCCGCTTCGGGCATGAACGACCACCCTGATAGATCGCCGAGCGCTTGCCGGTACGCCTTGTTCGTCGCGCGCTTTGCAGCGACGCGGCGATCGAGATCGGCGAGCTGCGCACGCCCAACTGCAGCGAGCAGATTCGACAGGCGGTAGTTGAAGCCGATCGCCTCGTGCTCGTAATGGCGTGCTGGACTGCGCGCCTGCGTAGCGAGGTAGCGGGCGCGGTCGATCAGGTCCTTGCGCCGCGACAGCAGCATGCCGCCGCCCGACGTCGTGATGATCTTGTTGCCGTTGAATGACAGGATCGACAAGTCGCCGAAGCATCCCGCAGGACGCCCTCGATACGTCGCGCCGAGCGCCTCTGCAGCATCTTCGACGAGTGCGACCCCATGCCGCCGACACGCAGCGACGATCGGATCGTAGTCGGCGCACTGACCGTACAGATCGACGACAATCAGCGCCTTCGGTAGTGCGTTGCGGCGAGCCGCATCGTCGAACGCCTCGGCGAGTAGTCCCGGGTCCATGTTCCACGACGCGACGTCGCTATCGACGAACACGGGGGTCGCACCGACGTAGGTGACCGCATTTGCCGTCGCAGCGAACGTGAGCGTCGAGAGCCAGACCTCGTCGCCACGCCCGACGCCCAGCACCTCGAGCGCGAGATGTAGCGCGGCCGTTCCCGTCGAACACGCGAGTGCGTGCGGCATGTCGGTCTTCGCCGCGAGCTCCGCTTCGAACGCATCGACGTGCGGCCCGAGGGGAGCCACCCAGCCTGACGCGAGCGCGTCACGCAACATCTCGAGCTCGTTGCCGGTCAGGTCCGGGGGAGAGAGGTAGATGCGCGCCACGGTCAGTTCGGTACTTGGCGACTGCCAGTCTTGGATGCCAACGCTGCCAACTCGTCGTTCACCGCGCGCTCGCCAGTAGGCGATGTCGTCGACTTCGTTGCCGGCGGGCGCGCGATTCGATACTCGGGAACGAGGTCGCCGAGCGATGCGCGCACGTGCTCGACCTGTGCCTCACGCGCGAGGGAGAGGAGCGCGTCGACGCCGATGACAACCTGCTCGTACGCGTGCGACTTGATGCGTCCAATGAAGACCTTCGGGTGCTTCGTCTTGTCCGCGTGCTCGGCGTCCGTCGACAGCTCCTCGAATAGCTTCTCGCCCGGGCGCACGCCGGAGAACTTGATCTCGATGTCCTCATCAGGACGTAAGCCCGATAGCGTGAT
>JAYVWH010001173.1:0-5445 GCA_043786265.1 Kofleriaceae bacterium
GTCTGCTCGGGGGTCGGTTCCATGTTCGTTCACTTCTTTCGGTCGGGCGGCTTTCATCACCGCCGAGGTGTGCAGGGTTTCGAGGCCTGCTCCAAAACAACCCCGTCGCCTGCGACGGGGCAAAAAAGACGAGCTGCAGCACTCGCTGCAGCCCTTCTTGTTCTGATTACTTCGAGTAGAGCTCGATGATGAGCTGCTCGCGGATCGGCAGCGTCACATCTTCGCGCGACGGCAGCTGGTTGATCGCCCCGCGGAAGTTGTCCTTCTCGAGCGTGATCCACTGCGGAACACCACGACGATCAACGGCGGCGAGCGCCTCGTTGATGCGGACCATCTTCTGCGAGCCTTCCTTGACCTGCACGACATCACGCGCGCGGACGAGGTAGGACGGGATGTTGACCTTCTTGCCGTTGATCAGGAAGTGACCGTGGCGAACGAGCTGACGCGCTTCCGCGTGATCGCTCGCGAAGCCCATGCGGTAGACGACGTTGTCGAGCCGGCGCTCGAGCAGCTGGATCAGGGTGTGACCCGTGACGCCCGTCATCTTGAGGGCCTTGTGGTAGTAGCCGCGGAACTGGCGCTCCGCGATACCGTAGATGCGCTTGACCTTCTGCTTCTCGCGCAGCTGCTCACCGTAGTCCGAGCGCTTGCGACGGCGGTTCTGGCCGTGCTGACCCGGCGGATAAGCGCGGCGCTCGTAGCCACACTTGTCGGTGTAACAACGCTCTCCCTTGAGGAAAAGCTTCATGTCTTCGCGCCGGCAAAGCCGACAAACTGCGCCTGTGTAACGTGCCATGGGAAATTCTCTAGTCCTAGGTGATCGACGTGATCAGACGCGGCGACGCTTGCGAGGACGGCAACCGTTGTGCGGCACCGGCGTCACGTCTCGGATGAGATTGATCTTGAAACCCGCCGCGTTCAGCGCGCGCAGCGCCGACTCGCGTCCGGATCCCGGACCGTTCACGTAGACGGTCACGTTGCGAACACCGTGCTCCATCGCCTTCTTCGCCGCGTCCTCGGCAGCGAGCTGCGCGGCGAACGGCGTCGACTTGCGCGAGCCCTTGAAGCCGCACGTGCCGGAGCTCGACCACGCGACAACGTTGCCCGAGACGTCGGTGATCGAAACGATGGTGTTGTTGAACGTCGCGGAGATGTGCGCGACGCCGGTCTGGATGTTCTTCCGGACCTTCTTCTTCTGCTTTGCTTTGACGGTAGACATGATGGTTTCCGATTACTTCTTTGTAACTGCGCCCATCTTCTTCACCGCCATGCGGCGCGGACCCTTACGCGTACGGGCATTCGTGTGCGTGCGCTGACCGCGACACGGCAGGTTGCGGCGATGACGCATGCCGCGATACGTGCCGAGGTCAACGAGACGCTTGATGCAGAGCTGCGTGTCGCGGCGCAGATCGCCTTCGACACGGTAGTTCTTCTCGATCGCGTCACGGATCTTGCGAACGTCGCTCTCGTCGAGATCGTCGCTCTTCTTGTCGGGCGAGATACCGGCTTCCTTGAGCACGACATTGGCCGCGTGACGGCCGAGCCCGAAGATATACGTGAGTGCGATCTCGATGCGCTTATTACGCGGAAGGTCGACGCCTGCGATACGTGCCATGACTTCCTCTTAACCCTGACGCTGCTTGTGGCGCGGGTTGCTGCAGATGATGCGAACGACGCCCTTGCGCTTGATTACCTTGCACTTGGGACAGATCGGTTTGACAGATGCGCGAACCTTCATTGGCGTGTTGCTTTCAGATTCCGGGATTTCCAGGCGTAGACGACGAGCGAGTCAGCACCCAAGGACCTTCTTCGGTGACTGCGATCGTGTGCTCGAAGTGTGCTGAATTCGAGCGATCGCGGGTCACAGCTGTCCATTCGTCGTCTAGTTCCTCTACGTCGGGGGCCCCGGCGTTTACCATGGGTTCAACGGCGATGACAAGGCCGGTCTTGATGCGCTTTCCGCTACCGGCCTCGCCGAAGTTCGGCACCTGCGGGTCCTCGTGCATCTGCTTGCCGGTGCCGTGACCGACGAACTGCCGGACCACGCTAAACCCGCGAGATTCCACGTGCGCCTGCACGGCATGGCCCAGGTCGCCGAGGCGGTTGCCAAGCCGGCACAAGGCGATGGCGGCCTCAAGCGCGTCTCTGGCAGTCTCCACGAGTCGGGTTTTCTCGGGCGACACGCGACCGACCAGGACGGTCTTCGCGGTGTCCGCGCAGTAGCCGTGCTTGTAGATGCCGAAGTCGATCCCGATGATGTCGCCGTCCTCGAGGACGTCAGCCTTGCTCGGGATGCCGTGAACGACGACGTGGTTCCGCGACGTGCACAGCACTCCCGGATAGGGAATCTTGCCGCCGGCGTTGTAGTTGAGAAACGCGCTGACGACCTTGTGCTTCGCGATCCCGCGACGCGCGATCTGATCGAGCTCCCAGGTCGAGACCCCCGGCTTCGCGGCCGCGCATACCTCGTCGAGGATTTCCTCGGCGACGAGACCCGACTCGCGCATCAGCTTGAGCTCGGCACCGGACTTGAAGATCGCGCGCGACACGAGCCTCTAACCTCGAGCCGAGACGACATCGCGAACGTCTACAACGCGCGCCATCGAAATTAACCGCGCGGACGATCCGCGACGCGGCCGCGGATGCGCGGACCCTTGGGTCCGGCGAAGCCTTCGTAGTTGCGCGTGATGAGGTGCGACTCGACCTGCTGAACGGTGTCGAGCGCGACGCCGACGATGATCAAGAGCCCCGTACCGCCGAAGCGGAACGGCACGTTGATGTACTTCTGAAGCAGCGCCGGGATCATGCACACGACCGACAGGTACAGCGCACCCGCGAACGTGATGCGTGACAGCACGCGCTCGATATACGTGGCGGTGTGCTTGCCGGGACGAATTCCCGGAACGAAGCCGCCGCTCTTCTTGAGATTGTCGGCGACGTCCACCGGGTTGAACGTGATCTGCGTGTAGAAGAACGCGAAGAACACGACGAGGATGGTGAAGATCACGTTGTAACGCCAGTCGGCCGGGTGGAGCACCGAGGTGAACTCCTGCAGCCACGGCGAGCCAGACATGTTCGCGATCTGCGCGGGGAACATCAGGATCGACGACGCGAAGATCGGCGGGATGACACCCGACACATTGATCTTCAGCGGCAGGTAGCTCTGCGCGCCCTGGTACATCTTCCGACCAACCTGGCGCTTCGTGTACTGCACCGGGATTCGCCGGTGGGCGCGCTCGAAGTAGCAGATCGCGCCGATCGTGCACACGACGAGGATCGCCATGAACAGGATCGTGAGGCCGCCGGTGCCGTTGCTGCCGCCGCCGACGACGAAACGCGTGATCGCGTCGGGCATCGCCGCGACGATACCGGCGAAGATGATCAATGAGCTTCCGTTGCCGATGCCCTTGTCGGTGATCAGCTCACCGAGCCACATGATGAAGGCGGTGCCGGTGGTCAGCGTGAGCACCGTCAGCAAGCGGAACTGGAGGCCCGGATTGGTGACGACTTCCGCGCCGCCCCTGGAGAGGCTCTCGACGTAGGTCGCGATGAACCACGCCTGGACGCTCGCGACGAGAATCGTGCCGTAGCGGGTGTACTGGTTGATCTTCTTGCGGCCGGACTCGCCCTCTTTGTTGAGCTGGTCGAGCTTGGGGACGACGACCGTGAGCAGCTGCATCACGATCGACGACGTCACGTACGGCATGATGCCGAGGGCGAAGATCGAGAGTTGCTCGAGCGCACCGCCCGAGAACATGTTGAACATGCCGAGGAACGAGCCGGAGCCGCCCTTGGTCACGACGTGCGCCATCTCGACGCGATTGACGCCCGGGATGGTGATGAAGACGCCGACGCGGAAGATCGCCAGCATGCCGAGCGTGAACAGGATCCGCCGGCGGAGCTCTGGAATCTTGAAGATGTTGCGGATCGCGCTCAACGGGTCCTACTACGCCGCTGCGGTCGGAGCCCGGGTTGCAATGAGCTCGAACGAGCCGCCCGCTGCAGTGATCTTGGCCTTGGCAGTCTCGGACGCGCGGTGCGCCTTGACGGTGAGCTTCTTGGTCAGCTCGCCCTCGCCGAGGATCTTCACCGTGTCGACGAGCTTCGGGATGATTCCCTTGGCGCGCAGCACGTCGAGATCCACCGTCGCACCCGCCTCGAACATCTTGTCGAGCAGCGCCACGTTGATCGGGAACGCCTCGGTGCGGTTCGGGTTTTTGAAGCCGCGCTTCGGAATGCGGCGAGGCATCGGCATCTGACCGCCCTCGAACGCGAAGCGTGCACCGTGGTGACCGGGGCGAGCCTTCTGGCCCTTGACGCCCTTACCGGACGTCTTGCCGGTACCCGAGCCGCGGCCGCGGCCGAGGCGCTTCTTGGTCTTGGTGGCGCCCTTGTTCGGGTGCAGGTTGTGGAGCGTAATCGCCATGGGAAAGTTCTCGCGGCGCCTGGAATCTGGCGCGTTACTAGTAAAAGAGCAACTGTGAGATCGGTCAGGGACAGCCCTGCCCGAGGGGGATCAGTCCGCGGCCTCGATAGTGATGAGGTGGCTGACCTTGCGGATCATGCCGCGCAGCGAGTCGGTGTCCTTGAGGACGACCGACTTGTGCGGGCCACGCAGGCCGAGACCCTTGAGGGTCAGGCGTTGCGTCTCCGGGCAGCCGATGCCGCTCTTGACCTGGGTGATTTTCAGATTGATGGCCATGACGAATCTCTCGCGCCTTACGGCGTGGTGCGGCGCTGGTAGAAATCGCTGACCTGCTTGCCGCGGATCTTGGCGACCTGATCGACCGACCGCAGCAGCTTGAGCGCCACGATCGTCGCGTGAATCACGTTGTGCTTGTTCGAGGTGCCGATCGACTTCGTCAGGATGTCGCGGACACCCGCAACCTCGAGGACGGGGCGAACGCCACCACCGGCGATGACACCAGTACCGGCGGACGCCGGGCGGAGCAGGACGTGCGCCGCGCCGAAGAAGCCCTCGATCTCGTGCGGGATGGTTCCCTTGATGAGCGGAATCTTGAACAGGTTCCGCTTCGCGCGGTCCGTTCCCTTGCGAATGGCTTCCGGGACTTCGTTCGCCTTGCCGAGGCCGGCACCTACGTGACCGTTCTGGTCACCGACGACGACGAGCGCCGAGAACGAGAAGCGACGGCCGCCTTTGACTACCTTTGCAACGCGATTGATGTGAACAACGCGGTCGACGAGCTCGCCGACTTCTTCCGGGTTTATAAGCATCGTATCTATTCCTTAGGCCTTAGAACTGGAGTCCCGCTTCGCGGGCTCCGTCGGCTACTTCCTTCACGCGACCGTGATAGATGAACCCGTTGCGGTCGAACACGACCGAGGTGATGTTCTTGCTCTTGAGCTTCTCGCCGATGGCCTTGCCGATCTGACGAGCGCGCTCCTTCTTGGCGCCGGTGAGGGCAGCCTTGATCCCGGGCTCCG
>JAYVWH010001174.1:0-2317 GCA_043786265.1 Kofleriaceae bacterium
TCGAGGGGGAGCCGCACGATCGAGTCCCCCTTGAGCGAGAACATCACGACGATCGTGAACAGCAGCGCGACGAGCGTGAGCGGACCGATGCGCGGTACGAAGTGCGTCCGATACCACGCGTCACCCTTCGCGCGGCGCAGCAGCAAGCGCGTGACGAAGCCCGCCGCAAACGGGATGCCGAGATAGATGCCGACGCTCTTCGCGATCTCGGCCATCGAGATGTCGACGACCGCGCCGTGGAGACCGAGCCAGCGCGGTAGTACCGTCGCGAATAGATACGCGTAGACCGGGAAGAACAGGACCTGAAAGAGCGAGTTGAAGGCGACGAGACCGGCGCAGTAGTCGGTGTCGCCCTTCGCGAGTTCGTTCCAGACGATGACCATCGCGATGCAGCGCGCCAGCCCGATGATGATCAGCCCGAGCATGTAGTCCGGGTGGTCGGGCAGAAACAGTGTCGCGAGCGCGAACATCAGGGCCGGACCGATCACCCAGTTCTGTACGAGCGAGAGCAGCAGGATCCGCTTGTTGCGGAAGATCTTGCCCAGCTCCTCGAAGCGAACCTTCGTGAACGGCGGATACATCATGAGAACAAGCCCGACCGCGATCGGGATCGATGTCGTGCCGATGCTCAGCCGATCGAGCGCACGGGGGAAGCCGGGCGCGAAATTACCGAGCGCGACCCCAAGCGCCATCGCCGCAAAGATCCAGACCGTGAGGTAGCGGTCGAGGAACGACAGCTTGCGAGAGATGCTGGAGGACTGCATGGATCAAGCTCGCGGGCAAATGCGACGAGGTTCGGTAGCAACGAGGTAGGCGTATGGATGCTCGGAGATCGTGAGCGCATGCAGCATGCGCAGAAGCGTGTCCAGCCGGCCCGTCCATCGAGGCACCAGGAATGACGGATCGATCGCTTCCAGCGAAATCATTTGCAGGCGTCCGGCCCGCAGTTCTTCTTGAGGCGCGTGTGGTCCGCGCGAAGGGACTTCTCGCCGCCAAAGGTTTTCGCGAGCACGCCGAGCACGTTCGTCACCGACTCGTGCTCTTGCTCGGTGATCCGGTAGTAGACCCACGTGCCGTCGCGGCGGCTGTCGACGATTCCGGCTGATTTGAGGATTCCGAGCTGGCGCGAGCAGTTCGGCTGGCTGAGGTCGAGCGCCTTCTCGAGATGGCACACGCACAATTCGCCGTGCACGAGCAGGGCGACGATGCGTACGCGTGTCTCGTCACCGAGCGCACGAAACACCTTGGTTAACGGCCGAACGTCTTCGAGGTTCGTTGCACTGTCCAGCACGTTATATCAATATCACGATGTCCGCATGTCGCAAAGGACCCGATGAACTCCAAGAGCATCCTGTTTCTCTGCGTCGCGAACTCCGCCCGCAGCCAGATGGCCGAGGGGCTCGCGCGCACCTTGTTCGGGTCGAAAGTCCGCGTGCAGAGCGCAGGCAGCCGGCCCTCCACGGTGAATCCCTACGCCATCGAGGTGATGAAGGAGATCGGCATCGATCTCGCCGGACAAACGTCGAAGTCCGCGGACACGATCGACCCGGCATCGGTCGATACGGTCATCACACTGTGTGCTGAAGAGGTCTGCCCCGTATTCCACGGGAAGGTTCACCGATTGCACTGGCCGGTCGAGGACGCATCGAGCACCGATCCTTCGCACACGCGCGACCAAATGCTCGCTCGGTTCCGCAAGGCGCGGGACGAGATCCGCGCGAAGCTGGAAAAGTTCGGCACCGAGCAAGCTTAGTCACCGCCCACATCGAGGCCCTCGGGGATGACGAAGTCGTTCGCGCGGGGCAACATCATCGCGAGCAGTGCGGCGAGCACCGCGAAACCCGCCAACGCTGCGAGGCAGCCGTTCAGTCCGGTGTGTTGGTACAGGATTCCCGAGAGGACGGTTCCGGCGAGGCGGCCACCAGCGTTCGCCATGTAGTAGAAGCCCACGTTCATCGTGACCTTGTCGCCGTCGGAGTAGGCGAGGATCAGGTACGAGTGCACGGCAGAGTTGATCGCGAACACGATCCCGAAGATGCCGAGCCCAATGACAAGCAGGACGTCCGCGCGCGCACCTTGGTGCACGCCGACTATGACGAGCGCGAACGCGAGCACCGTCGCCGAGCGGCCCTGTGGGGCGTGGCCACCGGTGAAGCGCTTGATCAAGACGGGCGTGATCGACTGGATGATTCCGTAGCCGATGACCCATGCTGCGAGAAAGCCGCCGACTTCGCTGAAGCCCCAAGCGAACTGCGTCGATAGGAATACCGGAACGCCGACGACAAACCAGATGTCACGAGCGCCGAACAGAAAGAAC
>JAYVWH010001175.1:0-2012 GCA_043786265.1 Kofleriaceae bacterium
ATGTAGGATAGAGTAACCACATGATATTATGGAGATAAGATCACTGACTAGTTGCACACATGCAACTAATTTTGTCCGCGCGACATATTCACAGCTCTGAAGTACAGATCTGGAGCGGGCGCCAGCGAAGCTGGCCAGCCCCGGGAGTCAGTTCAGTCGTAACGCAGGCCCTCGACCGGTCTCAACGATGCAGCGCTCTGGGCAGGTGCCCAGGTCGCGCCGAGCGAGATGGCGAGGGTGATGCCGGCGACGAGGACGACCTCGAACCACCGGACATCGATCGGCAGTCGATCGATCAAGTAGACCTTCGGATCGAGGTGGTAGCCGTATGCGCTGACCACGTAACAAGTGACAAGCCCGATCGCGACACCGATCACGGTACCGATCCCGCCGATCGCAAAGCCGAGGATCTGGAACACGCGCGCGACGCTCGATGACGTCGCTCCCATCGACTTCAGGATCGCGATCTCGCGCGTCTTGTCGGTCACCATCATCGTCAGCGCCGAGATCATGTTCACGGCTGCCACGATGATGATCAGCGTCAGGATGATCACGAGCGCGAGCTTCTGGAGATTGAGCGCGGTGAACAAGTTGTGGTTGAGCTCGTACCAGTCCTGCACCTGATACGGCGGACCACCGAGCGCCTTCTCCAGCTTCTCGGCGATCTCGCTCGCGCGGTCGACATCCTTGACCTTGAGCTCGACGCCCATCACCTGATCGCCACGACCGACGAGCTCCTGCGTGTCGTGCAGCGACGTGTACATGAGGCGACGGTCGTACTCGTCGAAGCCGCTGTAGAAGATGCCGCTGACGCGGAACTTGCGGGTGCGAGGAGCGCTCGACTTCGCGCGCCACGTATCGAAGTCGATGTTCGACAGCGGCACCACGACGGTGACGTCATCGCCGACCTTGGCCTTGAGCTTGTGCGCCAGCTCCTTGCCCATGATGATCGGCGGAAGCTCGCCCGGAGGGGTGTCCTGGCCGAGGATGTCGACCGAGCCCTCGATCATGTGCTGCTGCAGATCGAGGACACCGCGCACGAGCTTGGGGTCAACGCCCTTGATCGCGACGCCAGACAGCTCGCCCTTGCCGCGCGTCACGAGCATCTCGGCGAAGATGAACGGCTGCACTGCGATCACCTCGGGATCGATCTCTGCCGAGGTCTTCATCACATCGCGATACTCCGCGAACGTCGCCTGCGACTTGAGCACGATGACGTGTGCGTTGACGCCGAGGACCTTGTCGCGGAACTGCTGCTGGAAGCCCGTCGTCACGGCAAGCACGATCGTGAGCGCAGCGACACCGAGCGCGACACCGAGCACGGACACGCTCGTGAACACGGTGAACAGCGAAAGCAGCAAGAAGATCGCGGTCGAGATCATGCCGAGGACGAGCGTCAGGACCCCGTACGGGCTCGAGCCGTGCGACAGCAGAACCTGCACGAGGCCACCGACCGTGATCAGCGCGGAACCGCCGGCGCACATCAACATCAGTCGATCGCGGCGGCCGGCGTAGAGATAACGCTTCGCGATCCCCAGCTCGTACGGGCGACGCACGAGGTAGCGAACCAGCGCGATCGTGAATGCGGCGGTGAGCACGCTCGCGATCACTTTCATCCAGAAAAACACGACTCAGCTTGCCTCGGGGTTGGCCAATTCGCCAGCCGGGCGGCGGGCGAATGTCCCGACACGCCCACGGTGCGGCGGTTGCGTTAGGTATCTGTGTTGTCTGTGCTGTCTGTGCTGTCTGTGCTGTCTGTGCTGACTGTGCTGTCTGTGCTGAGAGTCAGCTTGTCGCGGAACCGGGCGAGCAGCTCGCTGTTCGCACGACGGCCGCGCGCGTCGACAAGCATCCGCAACGCCAATCCTACGCCGATCAATGGATTGCCACGCCGCGAAGCGCGGGCGAGCTCGAGCACGAGCTTGGCCCACACCATCCACGGCAGCGGCGGCTGCGAGCCATGCGTGAGGATCGCGATGCGAAGGTCCTCGAGAGCGGCCTCGGCAGGCCCG
>JAYVWH010001176.1:0-1668 GCA_043786265.1 Kofleriaceae bacterium
TTGGTCGCACCGACCCGTGGTGGCGCCATCGTCGGTGGAGCGTGGAGCTTCTGATGCGGGCGATCCTTGTCCTCGCGCTCGCGGGCGCGTGCACGCCTGACGTGGTCCCCGGTTCGTACTTCTGCGGCGAGAACGCGGCATGTCCCGAAGATCAGAAGTGCAACCTGGCCGACAACACGTGCGTGCTGCCTGGCCTCGTGCGGTCGTTCGCGTGCGAGCAGGACGTCTCGTCGGAGCCCGATGACAGCCTCGAGACCGGCTACATGCTGATGAACATCGACTGCACGACGCTGCCCGTCGTGATCAATGGCTGCATGCCGTCCGGCGATTCGGCGGACTGGTACCGGCTCTCCATTCCCGGCACCTGCGGGGCGGTCTCGATCGACACGCGCATCACGTTCCCGGTCGCATTCCAGCGTCTCGGTGTTCAGCTCGTCGATACGGCCACCGGCTCGGTTCTCGCCACCGACACAGCGTGTCAGTTCAGCGGCGAGAGCGGCGATGATCTGCGCTGCGTGGCCGCGTCGCTGACGGCGGGTGTGACCTATGCGATCGGCGTGGCACCGACGGGCGCAGGCGATTGCGATGGCGACTGTGCGTTCACCCGCTACACGCTGCGCGCCCAGCTCAAATAGGCGATAGTTTCGGCGCGTGTCCCTGGGGTGGAGCTGGCTCGCCGCGCCGTACCTCGTCTGCGCTGCGGTGATCGCAGCCGTGGCGCTGGCCGCGGCATTGACGCGCGGTGATCGGGTCCTCCGGCTCGGCGTGATCGGGGCGACGATGACCGCGTTGCCCTGGGCGATCTGCCAGGCCGGCGCTGCATGCACCAGGGATCCAGAGGTTGCGCAGCGCGTGCTGCGCCTCGGGCAAGGGCCGGTCGCGCTTACGGGTCCGAATCTGATGCTCGTGCTGCTCGGCGTGTCCGGACAGCTCGAGCGCTATCGCTGGGTCGCCCGCTCCGCCGGTGCGATCGGTCTGTTCCTGCTCGTCGCGTGCTGGACCACGACGTGGATCGTGCCCGGTGTGCAGGTGCTGCCGTCCGGGATGTTCTATATCAAGCCCGGCCCGCTCACCGGTTTTCACGTCTCGCAGCTCGTGGTCTGGTTTGTCGTCGGGATGCTGATCGCGCGCCGGTCGACGCCCCAGGGCGAGCGCAAGCGAACAGTGCGCCTGCTGCTCGGCATCCTCGTGTTCGCAGCGATCGGTTCGCTGGACACGCTGCTGCTGTACCGAGTGTGGGGCGTGTATCCGATCGCGTGGCTGCCGGCGACGATCGCCGCGGGCATCGCGGGCTACCTCGTGCTGCGCACCGACTTCTTGCGGCCGCAAGGCTTCGACCGCGCTGTCGCGATCGAGCTGGTCTTCACGTTCGGGGCATTCCTCGTGCTGGCGCTCGTGATGCTGATCGCAGGCCCGTCGCTCAGCGCGATCGCGATCGGTGCCAGCGTGTGGGCGGCAGCGACGGGTGGTGCATGGGCCCTCGCTCGGTCGCGTCCGGTGCGAGTCACCGCCGAGCGCGAGCTCGAGCAGTTCGTCGCGCGCGTCGCGACGCTCGACGACGAGACGAAGATCGCGGACCGGCTCGCCACCTTGTGGCGCACCGCGATCGCCGGGATCGAAGTCCGCACGCTGTGGTGGCGCGACGGCGATGCGTTCACCCAGAAGACG
>JAYVWH010001177.1:0-1851 GCA_043786265.1 Kofleriaceae bacterium
GCGATCATTTTGCTACGCCGTTTTTGAGATGCGTTCTAGTTCGAAGCGCGCGCAACCACCCGGGTGCCACCCTCAGGTGCAAGTGTGATCCCGCGTCGCACGACGCGAGCATCGCCACCAACCGCCGACAGCGGGACACGCGGAATGATTGTCTGCAGCACGATCCGCATCTCGAACTGCGCAAACGCCATTCCGATACAGCGCCGGGTCCCGCCACCGAACGGGATCCAGGTGTACGGGTCCGGCTTCGCACCGAGCCAGCGCTCCGGCATGAACCGCTCGGGCTCGGGATATGCGTCGGGGCGGCGGCCGAGCAGGTAGATCGACGGTGCGACGCGCGTCCCCGCGGGGAGCGTCCAGCGCCCGAGCTGGTACGGCTTGCCGACGTAGCGCCCGATGAGCGGCAAGATCGGGCGCACGCGCAGCGTCTCGCGGATCACCGCGTCGAGGTACTCGTCGTTGCCCGCGGCGAGCTCGCTGCGCAGGCGCTCGTAGACCGACGGGTGCGCGAGCAGCCGATCGAACGTCCATGCGAGCGCGGTGGCCGTGGTCTCGTGCCCTGCGAGGAGCAGCGTGACGAGCTGATCGCGGACCTCGACATCGGTCATCGGCTGCCCGGCCTCGTCGCGTGCCGCCAGCATCATCGCGAGGACATCTTCTCCTCCCCCACCGCCCCGGCGGGCCTCGGCGATGATCGCGTAGAGCTCGTCATCGACCCGCCGCTTCATCTTGGTGAGCTGCAGCCACTCGTACCTGAACGGATCGATGCCGAGGATGCCGGGGAACATCAGCCACGGCTTGGTCACGACATCGAGCAACTCGACGAGCGAGCTGCGCAGCTGCGCGCTGCGTTCGACGTTCGCGATTCCGAACACCGTCTTGAGGATCACGTCGAGCGTGATCGACTGCATGATCGGATGAAGCGCGAACGGAGATCCGATCGGCCAGTGCTCGATCGACGCCTCCGTGATCTCTCGCATCTCGCGCGCGTACGCCTGCATCCGCTCGCCGTGGAATGCTGGCAACAGCAACCGGCGCTGGCGCAGGTGCTCGTCGCCATCGAGCGTGAGCAGCGAAGATTTGCCGAGCATCGGCTCGAGCAGCGTGGCGTTGCCGACACCTGCCAGCAAGACGTCCGTCGGTGCCTTGAAGATCTGCCTGACGAGCTCGGGGTCGGACACGATCACAAACCGGCCCTCGCGCGGCGAATTGAGCGAGAACACGCTGCCGTAGCGCTGCTTGCACGCGTCGAGGAGCTGCAGCGGCCGTGCGATCCATCGCGCGATCTGCACGAGCGCCGGAGCACGAGGTCCATCGGGCAGCACGGCTTCCATCTTTGCCAGACCGACATTCCCGCACTTGCCGCGCTACTACAAGCGGTACGATTGCATCGTGGCGCCGCGTCTGTGGCAGTACGTTGCGGGACTGGCGGTCTGCCTCGTGCTCCTGCCGGCTCGTGCCGGCGCGGACGACTGGGGCGCGCGGCGCAATCCGTTCGACGCCACGGTAATCCGTCACTACAAGGCGGCGCTCGCGAAGGATCCGCACGACGACGCGGCGCTGCGCCAGCTGCTCGAGATGTACAAGCGCTACCGCACCACCGGAAAGCTCGAGGAGGAATACCGCGCCGAGCTCGCCGCCAACGAGACCTGGGCGACACTCGTCGTCCTCGCGCGGCTGCCCCGCGGCTCGAGCGCCGAGACGCTCGCGCTGTGGCGGCGTGCGGTCAAAGCCCGTCCCGATGACGGGCGGACCTGGATTGCCCTCGGCGAGGCCGTTCCCGATGCGGCATCTGCACGCGACGCGTTCCGCAAGGCGGCGCAGCTCGCGACGTCGGCCCGTGCGAAGCGT
>JAYVWH010001178.1:0-4385 GCA_043786265.1 Kofleriaceae bacterium
CGGGGCGCGGTGTCGACGATGTAGTTGCCCCACGACTCACATTGGAGGTGCTCATCGTGGGAGCGCTCGGCACGCCCCGCCAGGTGTCATGCGACCTACGATGCTCGTTGGGCCCACGACAGCAAGCTGTCGTGGTGGTAGGGCAACCCAAACGAGCCGGGACGCTCGTAGCGTTGGTTACGGCAGGATCGTTACGACTGTGCCGCTGTCGACCGCGCCCTGCTGCGGGCTCTGGCTGTGCGGGACCAGGAACTGGCACGATCCAGCGACGTTGTTCGCGTCGACGTAATAGACGGTGTAGACGCGACCATCCATGCCGCCTTGACGCTCGCTGCGCAGATCGAAGTGCGTGGCATCGACGATGCGCGCGTCGTACTTGGTCGTATGACCGTCACCGCCCTTTCCGACGTCAATCGCCTCGTCGACGGTGATCCTCGTGACCGTACCGTCTGCGATCGACTGCCCGTTGGGGCACACGTCGACCTTGCCGCAATCGGCGAGCGTGTAGGTGTGCATCTTGTGGTTGGGCGGCCACAGCACCGTCGCGGTGCCGACCGGCCACGGCTTCTGACAAGCATCGCCGCCGCCGCCGCCGCCCGGAGGCGTCGTGCCACCGTCGCACGGGAACGTGTCGAAGCCGCAGCCCGGGGGCGTGTTGCCGCTGCCGCTGCCGCCACCGCCGCCGCCGCCACCACCACCACCACCACCGCCGCCGCCGGGAGGCGTGGTCCCGCCGCCCGGAGGTGTCGTGCCACCGCCCCCGCCGTCGCCGGGAGGCGTGGTGTCACCACCGCCGGGGCACGGATACGTGTCCGGGTTACAGGTGGTGCCTTCGCCGCCGCCCGCTTCACCGCTCGGCTCTCCCGATTGCGGATAGTCCGGCGTGCAGACGTAGTAGTACTCGCCGATATTGCAGTAGACGGTCACTCCATCGGAGCGAGTCCCGACACTGACACTATCGCCTGCACAGGCGACAACGAAACCGAGTGCGGCAGCAAGCCAGGTCATCTTCGTGCGACGCATGAGCACCTCCATGTACGGTAAGTGCGGAGGGCCGCTCGAAAGGTGGCAGGTATTTTATAACTGCCCGTGACGACTCGTGATCTGTCGACGAATCTAGTTTGTGGTCAAACCGATTTCGATATGACCGGACGCGCAAATCAGCGAACGGACGAGGCGCGGGCGCTGGCAACCTGGTTGAGCTTCGCCTGCGCGATCGCGGATTCCACCATCCGGTCCTGCTCGGCGACGCTCTTCCACTTCGCCTGGATCTCGGGCGCGAGTGTATCGACGGGATCGAAGTAGACGAAGAAGCCAGGCTTGACCGAGGGCGCGGAGAACACGCTGATACCGGTCTCGCGATCGTAGTGCTCGAAGCTGTGCGCGACGCGCTTTCCACCACCACCGGGTGCATCGACGACGAACGTCGGCGTGTGGAAGCCCGCGGTCACACCGCGCACGCCCTTCTCGATGTCGAGCGCCGTCTGCAGCGTGGTGCGAAGATCCTCGACCCCCTTCACGAGGTCGTGCACGTAGACGTAGTACGGGTGCACCTGGCAGTTGCCGAGCCGCTTCACGAGCAGCTGCATCGTCTCGATCTCGTCGTTGACGCCACGCTGCAGCACCGACTGGTTGCGCGTGATGATGCCGCGCTCGAACACACCGTCGAGGGCGCGCTTCGTGATCGCGGTGATCTCGTTCGGGTGATTGAAGTGCGTGTGGAGGACGACCTCCTTGTGCAGCTTGCGACCGCGCTCGACGACCGCCGTCAGCGCATCGAGCCACTCGGTGTCGGTGATCAGCTTCATCGGCATGACCGCCGGACCCTTGGTCGCGAAGCGGATGCGCCGGATGTTCGGCATGTCGAGGAGGCGGTTCCCGATCAACGTGATCTGGCGCGCCTTGAGCTGGTAGCTATCGCCGCCCGAGACGACGATGTCCTCGAGCTCGCTACGCTCCGAGATGTACGTGAACGCCTGCTCCCAGCGATCCTCGGTCGCCTTGAGGCTGATCTTGTCGACGGTATCGGTGTCGACGCCGACGGCGTAGCTGCGCGTACAGAACCGGCAGTAGACCGGGCACGTGTCGAGCGCGAGGAACAGCGCCTTGTCGGGATAGCGATGCGTGAGGCCAGGCACCGGCGCATCGGCTTGCTCGTGGAGCGAGTCGAGCGTGAGCTTGGGATGATCGGGCAACAGGTGCGACGCGATCGGGATGAACTGCCGGCGCAGCGGATCCTTCTCGGGCTGCTGCCAATCGATCAGCGACAGCAAGTACGGCGACACCCGGATCGACATCGGCGAGCGGTGAAATCCCTCGGTCACGTCGTCGTAGAACGACTGCGGCACGAGGCTCTGCACCGCGGCGAGCAGCTTCGCCGGGTTGGTGATGGTGTTTTTGGCCTGCCAGGTGTGGTCGAGGAACGTGGCCTCGTCGACGTTCTGGTACGCCGGGATCCGTTGCCAGAACGGCCCGTCCAGCAGATTTCGGTGGGAGAGGGTCGAGGGATCGACCTTCGGCTTGAGATGCTGAATTGGCTCGGTGCCCGAAGCAGTGGAAGGGCGGTGGCCGATAGTTTTGAGCGTGTCCATGGAGTCCTCGCAGTCGGTAAAGAGGTCGGGGTGCGGCCTCTACGCGACGTCGGGCTGGTGCGGGACAGTGCCCAGGTACCACATGATGATCCAACGAGTATCACGACAGCCTCATTCCGGCTAGATGGCCGATGGGGCCGTACGCGCGCTACCTTGTGGAGTGCGAGCCTCCCTCCCACGATCCACCGCGCCCACGCGTCAGGTGGTCGCGGCTGCGTTGATCCTGCTGGTCGTGGGCGCCGTCGGCGCCGTCCAAGCAGGACTCGCAGGCAGCCGGTTCATGTTCGACCTCGAGCAGGACGCGCCTGCGCTGACGCGCGCTCCACCCGCGGTCGCCGATCCCGGCACCCCGCGGCTCGCCCGCCGCGTGTTTCTCGTAGTCATCGATGGCCTGCGTCTCGACAAGTCCTACGAGCTCCCGTACCTCGACGAGCTGCGGCGTCGCGGCGTCGACAGCGAAGCCCAGTCCCATTACCCGTCGTGGTCGCGTCCCAACTATGTCTCGATCCTGACTGGCGTGCCGCCGCGAGCGAGCGGCGTGCGAACGAACCATCACTCCAAGCCGGTCGAGCTGGACTCGCTGATGGATCGCGCGCGTGCCGCCGGTCTACGTGTCGCGAGTGCCACCGATTATGACGTGCTGCCGCGCCTGTTTCTGCGGCCCCGTGCACCTACGCCTACGGACGTCCCACCTCCGCCAACGCTCGACGAGGAGCTGGACCTCAAGAACGCCGATACGGATTCTCCCGACGACGACGAGACTGCCGCGGCGGTGCAGGCGCCGGATGCGAACCTCGTGTCCCCGTTCGATGACGCGCGCTACGCACCGTGGCCTGGCGGATTCTCCGAAGCGGGCGAGGCGCTGACTGCGGGTAACGCCGACCTCGTCGTGCTGCTGGTCGGCGCGGTCGACGCGGCGGGACACAAGCACGGCGGCGATAGCCCCGAGTATCGCGCCGCAGCTGCGATCGCCGACCACGCACTCGCTCGCGCACTCGCTCGCATCGACCTCTCGCAGGACGCGGTGATCGTCACCGCTGACCATGGCCACACCAACCGCGGCGGCCACGGCGGCGTCGAGCCGGAGGTGATGACGGTTCCGTTCGTCGCGGCGGGTGCGGGTATTCGCGCGGGTGCGACGCCTGTCGATGCACGCCTGATCGACATCGCTCCGACGGTGTCCGCGTTGCTCGGCATCCCGGCGCCAGGCCACGGACTGGGCCGCACGCTCGTCGAGATCCTGAAGCTCGATACGCAAGCCACTTCGTCGCGCCACGTCGCCGACATGACGCGGCTGATCGTCACGCAAGGCGTGCTCGAACGTGCAGAAGCGAACGCGCGTATCGACGTGATCGAGAATCGCGCGCTGCGGATCGGTCTCGTGATTGTTGGCGCAGCCCTCGCGCTCGGCTTCGCGATCCTGCTGATCCGCCGCCGCGTGCTGCGCCTCGATGTCCGCGTGCTGCTGGTGTCAGTGCCGGCGTTCTTCGTCGTGTACTACGCGTTGATCGGCGCGGTCGGCCAGCGGTTTTCGCCGTCAATGCTGCCGGCGCAAGGTCATCTCGCGGCGACGATGGCGAAGTACGGCGTGATCGCGATGGTCGTGCAGCTGGCGTTCAGTTTGTGGGCGCTACGCAGCCAGAAGACGCTCGCCGAGCGACTCGCGACCGCGAACGGCATCGCGTGGATGGGCCTGATGCTCGCGATGGTTCCGGCCGGTCTCGTGTGGGCATTCTTTCCGCCGCCCTACGTGATCGTGCCGCCGCCGGTCTGGCTCGTGTTGATTCCGGCGAT
>JAYVWH010001179.1:0-7963 GCA_043786265.1 Kofleriaceae bacterium
CGGTATCGGTGCCGTGATCTTCGCGAACCTCGTCCCGCAGCGTGACAAGGACATCGACTTCGATATCGAGAGTGCAGTCGCGCTCGACGGCGACTCCGGACCATATCTGCAGTACAGCCACGCGCGCTGCGCATCGATCGCGCGCAAGGCTGGCAAGACCATCGCGTCGGTCGACGGCATCGATTTCGACAAGCTTGCACACGATGCCGAGTGGGCGGTCGCCAAGAAGCTGCTCGACTTCCCCGACATCATCGTGCGCTCGACGGACAACGCCGAGCCGCACATCATCTGTCACTACCTGCTCGAGCTCGCCGGCGAGTTCTCGCGCTGGTACACGCTTGGCAACGGCGACGCATCTCTGCGCGTCCTGGTCGACGATTCAGCGGTGCGCGACGCGCGCCTCGCCCTCGTGGCCGCCGTCCAGGCGACGCTTCGCGAGGGCCTGTCGCTGCTCGGCATGGCCGCGCCCGATCAGATGTAGCTGTCCCGCGCGCGCTCGGCCCGTCACGGCTGTGTAAGGGATTCGGGGTTCGAGGTTTGTTTAGACCCTATCCACCGGTCAGCCGTCTGGAGCGGTTGGCTTTGAACGTGGCCGGCTGGGCCGCGCCCAGTGCCGACCAACCAGCAGCAAGGTGGAGATGATGACCTCGACGCACCACGGATCGTTCCTGTCTCTCGGCATCGCGATGATCGTCGCCGGTTGTGGATCGCCGGCGGCGGTCCCTGCGACCACGCCGAAGATCGTCGCCCCACCTGCCGCCCTGGACATCGCAACGGCGGACTCCGACGCAGGGATGCTGCAGTCGAAGGTGACCAAGGTGACGGTCTACTCGGACCGCGCGCGGGTGACTCGTCAGGCCAAGGTCGAGGTGCCCACCGATGCGACGGTCTTCGCGTTCAGAAGCCTGCCCGGCTGGGTCGATGATGGATCGGTGCAGGTCTCGGTGAGTGCCGGACGTATCGTCGACGTGCGCGTCGATCGACAGTTTCTCTCCAAAGCCACCGATGCGAGTTGGCAACGCGTCGAGAAGGAGCACAACGCGCTCGCGAACCAGCTCGCCGCGCTGAGCGACGAGATCGCCGTCCTCGACGCCCAGAAGCAGCAGATCGAAGCCATCAAGGCATTCTCGTTGGCGAAGATCACGCAGGACACGATCATCGGGAACATCAGCGTCAAGAGCTACGACGATGTGCTCGGGTTCATCGGTACCTCGTTGCGAGCCAACGCCAAGGCGCGGCGCGACGTGAAGCTCCAGCTCGACGAGCTCAAGCCAAAACATGACGCGAGCGTGCGAGCTCTCGACGACGCGAAGGGTCTGATGAAGCTCGAAGAGACGACCGTGCTCGTGACGCTGCAGGGCGGCACGCCGGCGCCCGCGATCGTCGAGCTCACGTACATGTTGCCGGGGGTCACCTGGGAGCCGATGCACGAGGTGCGTGCGAGCACCACGGACGCGAAGAATGTCGAGGTTGTCTCGTTCGCGGAGGTCACCCAGACCAGCGGCGAGGACTGGGGCGGGTCCGAGCTGTCCTTCTCGACCCAATCGACGACCCAGACCGTGAACATCCCGGAGCTCGACGCGCTGACTCTCGGCGATACCCACACCGCAACCCGCACGCGCACGAGCCAGGTGTCGTCGTTTACGCGCGCCCAATCAGCCTTCAAAGGACAGAACATGCTCTGGAACAAAGTCCGCCAGAGCTCGGACGAGCGAGAGCGAGAGAACTTCGAGCAGGTCTACCAGAGCAACATCGAGTTCCTGCAGGTGGTGCAGGGCAGGACCGTCTCGATCTTCGAAAGTCTTGCGAAGCGTGGGACGACCGCTCACTTCAAGGCACAGCGCGCTCAGAGCGTGCGCGGCGATGGCCACCCGGTTCGACTGCTCCTCGGGCGTAGCTTCCTCGGGTCCGCGCAGAAGATCGTGGCGGCCCCCGAGCAGAGCCTGAGCGCTGCGCGCACCCTCGCGATGACCAATACAACCGGCCAGGCCCTGCTGCCCGGCAAGGTGGCTCTCTACCAGGACGGCACGTTCCTGGGCCTGACGGACACCGACTTCATCGCCAAGGGCGAGCGCTTCTCCGTGTTTCTCAGCGTTGCCGAGCAACTCAAGATCTCCCGCCAGCTGGATCGCAAACACAGTGCGCTCGTCCGCAAGACCCGCAACCAGATGCAGATCATGTTCATCGTCAGTGTGGAGAACCTCTCGGCCGAGGACGCGACATTGACGCTGGCTGATCGGATCCCCGTGTCAGAGAACAGGGACATCAAGATCGACAAGGTCAGCATCACGCCCGGAACCAAGCCGGACTCGCAAGGTCTCCTGCATTGGGACCTGACGCTCAAGCCCGGCGAGAAGCGCGAGTTCCGCATCGGCTATCAAGTCGAATATCCAGCCGAGCTGGTGATCGAGACCAATCGGCGACAGATGCAGGAGCAAAAGTCGCCGTCACCGAGCGCGCCATCGAAGGCGCGGATCGAGGATCAGATCAAGGACCTCGAAGACGCGTTCTAAGCCCGTCCTTGTCGTACCCGGGTTATCGTCGGGTTGGTGAGCGTTCGTAGTCTTGGCGCGGCGAGCCTGCTGTTGATCGGCTGCGGGCGCTTCGGCTTCGGCGAAGCGCCGCGCGCTGTCGACGCGGCACTGCTGGACACCGACGTGGAGGTCGATGCGCCGCTGGGCGCGTTCTCGCCGCCCACCCTGATCAGCGAATTATCCCAGGCGGGGTCGTTCGATGCCGACGGGTCGATGACCGAGGATCTGCTCGAGATCTACTTCGTGTCCGATCGAGCGGGTGGGCTTGGTGGCTTCGACCTGTGGACCTCGCAGCGAGCAGCGCGGACCGCACCGTGGTCGCCTCCGACCGTCGCCACGGCACTGGACACCGCCCACAATGAAGGATCGCCGCAGGTCGCCCGCGACGGGCTCACGATCTGGTTCGCGTCGAACCGTCCGGGCGGCGTCGGATTACTCGACATATGGGTCTCGACGCGACAGACCCGTGCCGCGAGCTGGTCGACCGCGACGCCCGTGACCGAGGTGAACACTGCTTTCGACGATCGCGCGTTCGCCGTCACAGCCTCAGGCCTCGTGGCGTACTTCGATCGGAACAACGCGACCGACATAGATCTGTGTCGGAGCGCGCGAGCCTCGACCTCGTCACCCTGGTCCGCTCCAACGCTCGTGACCGAGCTCAGTCTCGCGACGGTCGACCAGAATCCGTTTCCACTCGCCGACGAGCTTTCGCTGTACTTCTCGAAGGGAGACTACAACCGGCAGTCGTTGCAGGTGACCACGCGTGCGAGCGCGCAGGAGCCGTTCTCGCCGTCCGTCGAGCTGACCACGCTGAGCTCGGGCGACTACGAGTCCGACCCCTGGCTCGGCGACGGCGGGCACCTGATCCTGTTCTCGAGCAACCGCAACGGGGGCTCGAGTCAGTTCGATCTGTTCACCGCAACCCGGTGACTGCAACGATCAGCCGTCACGACGCGCCGAGCGCTCTCGGCGGTTGTCGTCGCTTGCCGCCGTAGACGGCGAGCACCGTGAGCGTGAGCACGTGCGGGAAGATCGGTGCGAGCTCGCGCGCGACGCCGCTGCCACCGAGCTGGAGCTGGATCGTGATCGCCTCCGCAATCCCGACGCCGAGACACGCGAGCGCGGCGACGCCTGGACGCCAGCCCGACAGGATCACCATCGCGAGCGCGATGTAGCCGCGCCCGCTCGACATGTCGGCCGAGAAGCCACCAACGACGAGCGAGAGCTGCGCACCACCGGCACCGGCGAGTGCACCACCAACGAGCGCGGCGCGCATGCGGGTCCAGCGCGGTGACAGGCCGGCAGCCTGGAGAGCATCCGGGCGATCGCCGGACGCGCGCAGGCGCAGGCCCCAGCGTGTGCGATGCACCGCGAACGGAACGATCACGGCCGCGAGCCCCGCGAACCAGACGAGCGGATTGGAGGCGACGGCGTCGCCGTACGACGGCGCGGGCGGCGAGTTCGCACCCTCGTGGAAGATCAGCTGAAGCAGAAACCGCGTGCCACCGAGCGTTACCACGTTCAGCGCGATACCGACGATCACATGATCGGCCTCGAGCCACAGCGCGAGGTACGCCTGCAGCGCGGCGACCGCCATGCCCGCGGCAATGCCCGCGGCGATGCCCGCGAGCGCGGAGCCGGTCGCGTGACCGACCGCGGCAGCCGCGAACGCACCGAACAGAAGCTTCGCCTCGAGCGCGAGGTCGACGATGCCGGAGCGCTCGGTCACCGTGCCGCCGAGCGCCGCGAGGACGTAGGGCACCGCGATGCGGATCACCTGAGTGAGAAAAGCGAGCGTGAGGATCGCGTCGATCACACGCGGTCCTCCCGGCTGTTTCGTCGCACCCAGGGACCGGCCGCGGCCACCGCGAGCACGACCACGCCTTGCAGCATCTCGGTCAGCTCCTTCGGGATGAGATCGGCGACGGCGAGGCCACCGGCGGATAGAAAGCCGAGGACGAGCGCCGCCACACCGACCCCGATCGGATTGCTGCGTCCGAGCAGCGCAGCCGAGATCCCGAGAAACCCGACGCCACGGCCGAGTCCTTCCTCGTACGCGTGCTTGTGACCGAGCACGAAGCTGGTCGCGGCGAGCCCGGCGACCGCACCCGCGGCGGTCATCGCGAGGATCCGAACGCGACCGACATTGATGCCGAGCGTGCGAGCGGCCTCCGCATTGCGGCCGACCGCGCGCAGCATCTGTCCCCACGTCGTGCGCGAACGCACCCACCACACGAGGACGATCACGCCGATCGCGATGAACAGCGATGCGTTCGCAGCGCTACCGCCGAGGCCGAGCGGCGGCAGCTGCGCGCCCTCGATGATCGTCCGGCTGCGGGTGGTGCCGGCCTCGAACAGCACGGCATTGCCCGCCCACAGCGCGAGTCCCGCGACCGTCGCGTTGAGCATGATGGCGGTGAGCACCTCGTGAGCACCACGCGTGACGCGCATGACGCCGATCCACGCGCCGATCGTTGCACCGGCGAGCGCCGATGCGAGCACGCACAGCGGAACGGCGATGACCGTGGGTGTGCTCGGGGGAAGCGCGAGACCGAGCGCCGAACATGCGAGCACACCCGCGGTGAGCTGCGCCTCGCCGCCGATGTTGAACAGGCCCGCGTCGAGCGCGATCGACACCGCGAGTCCGGTGAGCGCGAGCGCAGTCGCCTTGTACAGCACCTGCCCCAGGGCGTACGGATTGCTGAGCGTTCGCTCGATCATCGCCCACCACACGCCGCCGGGGGCCTTGCCCGCGACGAGCATCAGCACGCTGCCGATGGCGATCGATGCGAGCATCGCGATCATCGCAGCCTGCAGCTCGCGCTTGGTCCCCGGGCTCACGCCGCGACCTCTGCACCGGTCATCAGCGCACCCAGGTCGGCACGCGCAGCCTCGGTGTGTAAATCCGCACCGGAGCGCTCGCCGACGATCGCGCCGCGGAGCAGAACGAGGACGCGATGACAGAGTGCAAGCAGCTCGTCGAGGTCCGCGGAGATCACGAGCACCCCTGCCCCACCGGACGCAGCAGCGCGCAATCGATCGTGAATGCGCGCGACCGCACCGAGGTCGACACCCCGGGTCGGCTGGCACGCGAGCACGCACGTGAGGTTGGGCCGCGACAGCTCGCGCGCGACGACGACCTTCTGCTGATTACCGCCCGACAGCGCCCGCACGACAGCGCTCGGGTTCGGCGGTCGGATGTCGAGCGCGGCAATCTGATCCTTCGCGAACTGCGCGACGCGCGCGCGATCGATCCTGAGCGTGCCGGTGATGTCGGGACGGCCGAGCGAGAGGTTCTCGGCGATCGTCGCGTCGAGAACGAGGCCACCGTGCTGGCGATCCTCGGGGATGTGCGCCAGACCAGCGGCGAATCGCGCACGCGGCGATGCCTGCGTGACCACCTTGCCGCCGATCCGCACCGGGTTGGTGTGGCGGACGAGGCCCGCGACCGCGAGCGCGAGCTCGCGCTGCCCATTGCCGTCGACGCCCGCGACGCCGACGATCTCGCCCGAGCGAACGGTGAGCGATACGCCACGCAGCCCACGACCGACAGTGACCTTCTCGAGCTCGAGGACGTCTTTCGCACCGAACGCTGGCGCCGCTAGCTTGTTCGGCTCGGGCAGATCAGCGCCGACCATCGCGCGCGCGATCTCCGCGACATCGAAGCGTGGCCCCTCGGCGGCGGCCGTGAAGGTCGCGACCGTCGCGCCGGCGCGCAGCACGGTGACGTCGTCGGCGACCGTGCGGACCTCGTCGAGCTTGTGGGTGACGATGATGATCGTCGTGCCACCGGCGGCGAGCGTGCGCAGCGTTGCGAGCAGGCCGTCGACCTCGATGGGTGCGAGCACCGCGGTGGGCTCGTCGAGCACGAGGATCTTGGCGCCTTGATGGAGCGCCGCGACGATCTCGGCGCGTTGGGCCGCACCGAGCGAGAGCTTGTCGGTCTGTGCGCGCGCATCGATCGGCAGGCCGACCCGCGTCCCGAGCGCCTGCAGTGCCGTGGCGGTCGCATCGAGGTCGAGTAACGGGCCGCGTGTAGGCTCGACGCCAAGCACCGCATTCTCGACGATGGTGAGCGCACCCGCAAACGCACCGTGCTGCTGGACGATACCGATACCCGCCGCGCGCGCGGCCTGGCGCGTCCACTTCGCCAGTCCTACGTCGGTGCCACCGATCGCAAGGGATCCGCTCTCCGCGCGGACGACACCGGCGATGATCTTCACGAGCGTGCTCTTGCCCGCGCCGTTCTCACCGACGAGCGCGTGCACGGTCCCCGCCCGCACGTGCATCTTCGCGGCGCGCAGTACGTCGCAGCCCGGGTAGCGCTTGGAGACGACTGCGTCGATCACCACGCTCATCGGTCGGGCACCTGGATCTTGCCGGCGATGATCTCCTCGCCGAGCGCCTTCGCGCGCTGCACGATCTCGATCGGCAAGAGGCGCGGGACGTTGTTCTCGTCGGCGACGAATCGCACGCCGTGCTCGGCGAGACCGAGCTCGTGGATGCCGCCCTTGAACTGCTTGTCGGCCACGCTCTTGATCACGTCGTAGACGGCGACGTCGACGCCCTTGATCATGCTGGTCACGATGCAGCACGGCGCGGCCTCGTACTGATCGGAGTCGACACCGATCGCACGCGCCTTGCGCTGGCGAGCGGCGGCGAACACACCGTCGCCGGTCTTGCCTGCCGCGGTGAAGATCACGTCGGCGCCCTGCTCGTATTGCGCGGTGCCGAGCTCCTGGCCCAGCGACGGGTCAGCGAACGCCTTGGGCTCGGTGCCGGCGTACGCAGACAGCACTCGACAGGTCGGGCACACGTACTTCACGCCCGCCTCGTAGCCCGCTTCGAACTTGCGGATCAGCGGGATCTTCATGCCACCGACGAAGCCGACGATCTTGGTACGCGACACGAGAGCGGCGATCGCACCGACAAGGAAGCTGCCCTCGTGCTCGCGGAAGCGCAGCCCGGCGAGATTTGGCAGCTCGGTAAAGCCGGGCGACGGCGAGTAGTCGATGCCCGCGAACCGGACGTTCGGGAACTGGGTCGCGAGTCGCTCGAGGTCCGGGCCAAACAGGAACCCGACGCCGATCACGAGGTCGACACCACTGGCCGCCAGCGACCGCATCGCACTCTCGCGGTCTGCGCCCTCCGTCGGCTCGATGAATCGGGTCTGGACACCCAGCTCGGCCTGCGCCCGCTCGAGCCCTCGCCAGGCGGCGGAGTTGAACGACTTGTCGTTCTTGCCTCCGATGTCGAACACGAGCCCGATCTTGATGCCGGCTCCTGCGCGCTTGCCCGGCGGCCCGATCATCGCCAAGCCTACGGCGACCAGCCCCACGTTGAGCGCCACCAGCAGGGCGATCAGGCGTGCCGGTTTCGTCACGCCGCAACAGTAGCCGAAGTCTCCGGAGTGAGCTGCGGCCGTCAGC
>JAYVWH010001180.1:0-5102 GCA_043786265.1 Kofleriaceae bacterium
ACCGGCGTGATTCCGGCCAAGTGATGCCGTTGCGTCCCGAGACCATCGCGGCGCAGGCTCATTCACTCGACGCCGCGACTGGCGGGACCGTGCCGCCGATCCAGATGGCCACGACGTATGCACGCGATGCTGCGTATACGCTCATCGACGGGCGCGACTACACGCGTGACAAGAACCCGACGGTGCTCCCCGCCGAGCGTCTGCTCGCCGACCTCGAGGGTGGCGCCGAGGCGCGCCTGTTTGCATCGGGGATGGCAGCGGCGACGGTCGCGATTCGTTCGCTGACGAAGCCCGGGGATCACGTGATCGCGCCTCGCGTCGGCTACTTCGCGCTGCGCGACTGGCTCGCCCGCTGGGGCGCGCGATGGGGCGTCGACGTGACGTTCGTCGACATGAGTGACCTGGATGCGATCCGTGGCGCCGTGCGCCCCACGACGCGCCTGGGCTGGGTCGAGACGCCCGCGAACCCCACCTGGGATGTGACCGACATCGCGGGGGCTGCCGAGATATTCCACGCGGCGGGCGCGCTGCTTGCGGTCGATTCCACGTGCGCCACGCCGGTGCACACCCGACCCCTGACACTGGGCGCTGACCTCGTGATGCACTCGGCGACGAAGTACCTCGCTGGTCACTCCGACGTGCTCGCCGGTGCGCTCGTCACACGCTCGCCTGACGATGCATGGGCCGCGATCGGCCGGACACGTCATGACGAGGGCGCCGTGCTCGGCCCGATGGAAGCGTGGTTGTTGCTGCGCGGCATGCGCACGCTCTATGCACGCGTCGAGCGACAGAGCCGGACGGCCGCGTCGCTCGCCCAGCGCCTCGCGGAGGTGCCAAATCTCCGCGTCTTGTATCCCGGCCTGCCCTCGCACCCGCAGCACGCCGTCGCCGCGCGTCAGATGAGCGGTGGGTTCGGCGGCATGCTGTCCATTCGAGTGCCCGGCGATCCTCTGCGCGCGATCCAACGAATGCAGGTCTGGGTCCCCGCGACATCGCTTGGCGGCGTCGAGAGCCTCGTCGAGCACCGCGCGACCGTCGAAGGACCGACGAGCCCGACGCCGAAAGATCTGTTGAGGTTGTCGGTGGGCCTGGAGCACGAGGACGATCTGTTCGAGGATCTCGCGCAGGCCGTACTTCCGTGAAGCTGCGGATCGCGACCTGCAAGACGCTCCCCGAAGTCGACGTCGACGAGGCGCCGCTTGCCGATGCGCTCGCGGCAGCGGGCATCGATGCAGCGCTCGTCGCGTGGGACGACCCCGCGGTGAACTGGGACGCGCCCATTCCGACGCTACTGCGCTCGACGTGGAACTACGCGCTCGACGTCGGTCGGTTCCTGGCGTGGGTCGATCGCGCGAGTGCGGCCGGCCCGTTCTGGAATCCGCCCCACGTCGTTCGCACGAACGTCCGCAAGCGCTACCTGCTCGAGCTCCAGGCGCGCGGCGTGCCGATTGTCCCGACGGTGCTCGCGCGGCCGGGCGAGCCGGTCTCGATGCCGTGGGACCGCTTCGTGATCAAGCCGGAGGTCGGCGCAGGGTCGCTCGATACGAAAGTGTTCGAGCCCGGCGATCCGGCCGCGGCCGCACACCTCAAGGAGCTGCTCTCGCGCGGGTTCGCGCTGATCCAGCCGTACATCGCATCGGTCGACGACTACGGCGAGCGCTCGCTGATCTGGATCGACGGCCAGCTCACGCACGCGATTCGCAAGACGCCGAGGTTTTCCGGCGATACCGAGCGAATCGAAGGTCCGTTCCCGATTCCCGACGACGAGCGCGAAGTGGCCGAGGCCGCGCTCGCTCCGTTTGCGGCGAGTATCCTGTACGGCCGCGTCGATATTGCGCGCGACGACTCTGGTCGGCCGATGGTGATGGAGCTCGAGCTGGTCGAGCCGTCGCTATTCTTCGCGCGGTATCCGCCGGCGCTCGATCGCTTCGTCGGCCGGCTCGTGCGCGAGCTGCGTGGTTAGCCGGCCGATCGCATCGATCGCCCAAGCTCCGTACCAGAACAGATCCTTGCCGCTCACGCGCACCACTCGCGCGGTCGGCAGCGCTTCGCGAAACTTCGCCTCGTCGTCGGCACTGAACACGTACGGCTCGTCGGGCAGCACGACCAGATCAGCACCGCGAGTGCGGACCTCTTCGAGAGTGATGCGCGGGTAGCGCACGTCGCGACCAGAAGCATCGTCGGGCTTGCCCTTGCCGAGGTCGGCAGCGAGCGGATACAGCCGCAGGCGATCGCCGAATGCGTTCGTCAAGTCGACGCGCGCCAGGATGTCGGAGCCGAACGTGTCCGAGTTGAGCGTCATCAGCGGGTCCATCCAGATCGGAATAAACGCACGCCGCACGCCTGGCGAGCCCGCCGTCATCTCGTAGCCGCGCCGGATCAGCTCCTTCGCTTGCGGCTCCTTCGCGAGGCCGAGGATCCGTGCGAGTCGTGCGAGGTGACCGATGCTCTGGTCGACGCGGCGAGGGAGTGACACGAGCACGGTGACACGCTCCGCGAGCGCCTCGAGGACAGCTCGCGTGTTCTCCTCCTGATTCGCGATCACGAGCTGCGGCTCGAGTGCGAGCACCGCCTCGACGTCGACGTTCTTCGTTCCACCGATCGTCGCGACGCCATCGCCATGCTCGCAGTACGTCGTGCGACCGACGAGTCGATCACCCGCGCCGAGCGCGACCACGCTGTACGTATCACTCGGGACGAGCGAGACGACGCGCCGGGGCGGCTGCGCGAACATCAGGACGCGGTCCAGATCATCGGTGACTCTCAGCGCCGGCACGACTCACCATCTAGCATGCTAAAGTCGCGGCGTGAGCGATCAGTCGGGCAGTCCTGACCCCGAGGCGGCGTTCGATCCGGCGAAGCACGACCAGCTCGCAGAGGCGATCAAGCAGCTGTCCCCGGACGAAGCCGCCTTCTTCCTGTGGAAGCTCGAGATCTCGGTCAGGAAGCGCAAGATCCAGCTGACCGGGTATCTCGCGGCGATGGTGACGTGGATCGTGGGGATGGTTGGCGCGCTCGTGTTCTACGGGCTGTCGAGCGGGTTTGTCGGCTGGGTGTTCCTCGTGCCGTTCGCGCTCGTCGGCGGAATCCTGTGGGCATTTGGCAAGTGGGCCGAGCGCGTGGCCGCCCAGAAGCCGCCCCCGGACCTCGTCGTAAAGCGCTAAGCTCGGGGCATGCGAACGACGAGCCTGGCGCTCCTGTTTGCCGCTGCGTGCAGCGGTGGCAGCGACGTCAAGAAGGACGCACCCGGACCACGCGACACGATGCAGATGCTCGAGCACGACACTCCGCCGCTGATCGCGTGTACGCCGATATCCGGAACCAACATCACGCTGCGTCCGCTCGAGAGCGTGAGCGGCGTGGCGGTGTTGGCCACATCCCCACCGAACGACGGCCGCCTATTCGTGCTCGAGAAGCAGGGCCGCATTCGCATCTACGAGAACGGCACGCTGCGCTCGCAGGCGTTCCTCGACATCAGCAACCTGAGCTTCGGGAACAACGGCGAGCAGGGCTTGCTCGGCCTCGCGTTTCATCCGAACTACGCGGTCAACCGGCAGTTTTACGTCTACTACACGCTCGACAACGCGAACGTCCTCGCCCGCTACTATGTCAGCGAGACCGACTACAACAAGGCCGACCCGGCCGGCGAGGTGATCCTCTCGATCCCGGACTTCGCGGGTAATCACAACGGCGGCATGATCGAGTTCGGCAACGACGGCTACCTATACATCGGCACCGGCGACGGCGGCGATGGCGGTGACCCCTGCCGCAATGGCCAGCAACTGAAGCGCGACGGCTCGGCCTGTCCGAACAAGGCCGGCGTCACGAAGGAACCGCTGCTCGCGAAGATTCTCCGCATCGACGTCGACACCACGAGCGGCAGCAAGAAGTACGGCATCCCGGTCGACAATCCGTACGCCGACGGCGTGGCCGGCGAGCCCGAGATCTTCATCCGCGGCGTGCGCAATCCCTGGCGGTGGTCGTTCGACCGCGCGACCGGTGACATGTACATCGGCGACGTCGGCCAAGAAGAGTGGGAGGAGCTCACGATCCTCACGCCGGCACAGCAGAAGGGCGCGAACCTGGGCTGGTCGCTCTGCGAGGCGGACAGGACGTATCCGCCCGGCGGCCCCTGCACCGCAGCTGGCGTCACGCTGCCGCAGTTCGTGCGCAGCCAGCTCAACGTCGGTCCGTCTGACGACTGGGATTCGATCATCGGTGGCCAGGTCTATCGGGGCACGTGCTTCCCCGATCTCGTCGGGGACTACTACTTCAGCGATCACCACAAGGGCCAGCTCATGCGTGGCCGCTACGACATGGGAGCGTTCACCGCAACCCAGGTCGGCAACGCACCGGCCACGACCTCGATTCATGCGGATGCTCGCGGCGAGCTGTTCGTGACGCGAGACAATGGCGCCGTGTACCAGATCGAGGGCGGGCCCTGAAGCCACGCCGCGTTGCCCTGTCATCGGGCCTCACCTACAATCTGCTCGAGTGGGACGCCCCCGGCGACACGACGTTCGTCCTCGTCCACGGCTTTCTCGATCTCGCATACACCTGGCACGAGGTCGCGGAACGACTCGCAACGCGCGCACACGTGATTGCACCCGACCTGCGCGGCCACGGCGACAGCGACTGGATCGGTCCTGGCGGCTACTACCACTTTCTCGACTACATCCCTGATCTCGATGAGGTGATCGAGCGCTACGCGCGCACCAAGCTCGTGCTGGTGGGGCACTCGATGGGCGGCAGCGTCTGCTCGTACTGGGCGGGAATGCGGCCGGAGCGCCTCGCCGCGCTCGCGGTGCTCGAAGGCCTCGGCCCTCCCGACCAATCAACGACCGATCTCCCGTCGCGCACCGCGCAGTGGATCAAGGCGTGGCGGACCGTACGCGCCAACGAGAAGGGCGTTACGACGATCGCCGACGCTGCCGCGCGGCTACGCAAGTACGACCCGCTGCTCGGCGAAGAGCTGTCGCTGCGGCTCGCGGAGCACGGCACTCGTGACGCTGGTGGGCGGCTGGTGTGGAAACGCGATCCACTCCACATGACGATGGGCCCCTACCCGTTCCGGCGCGACTACGCCGAGCAGTTCTGGCGGC
>JAYVWH010001181.1:0-6025 GCA_043786265.1 Kofleriaceae bacterium
GTCGAGGTCGAGGTGTGCGAGTACTCGGGTCACATCGCGACCGACGCGTGCACGCACAAGGTCAAATCCCTCGCGAATGTTCACGCGGTGCCGACGACGCCGTGCCCGTACCACCAGCTGCTCGAGGTCGATCGCGTGACCCACCAGGCCGTGCTGCCCGCATGCCGCAAAGACGGAGCGACCTACGACAAGCAGAGCTTCGTCGTGCTGCCGAGCTCGGTCACCGCGTGGCTCGCCGAACGCAACCGCGCGATCCCGGAGGCGCCGGTGTTCGCCGAAGGCTGCACGCTGCAGGCGACGGCCCCGTCGATCATCCTGCCCACCGAGGGACAGGTCATCACGCTGATTCCCGGAGTGTCCGCCGCCAACCAGGTGGTGCCGCTCCAGGCCTCGACGCGCGCCGCCACCGTGACGTGGTTTGTCGACGGCGAGCTGGTCGCCACCGGCAACGCCGCGGACCGCCTGTACTGGACGCCGAGACTCGGCAACCACACCGTCGTCGTTGCGGACGAGGCCGGTCGTAAGGCGCGCCGCAAGCTCGTCGTACAGATGGGCGCGTCGCAGATTCGCTGAACGCGAGCGACCTTCGCGCGCTACCATCATTCGATGGGCAAAGACGCGGATGGGTGCTGCGAAGCCTGCAAGCTGTTCGGTGACGGTCCGCCCGTTGACGAGCGCGCCGAGCCCGCGGCGCTACTACGTGCGCCGTTCGAGACGGTCAAGGTCGTCGTGTCACGTGGTACCCAGACAATCGCCGAGGTGTTGCCGACGACGGACCGCCTGTGCGCGGGGCGCGCGCAGGGCAGCGACATCGTCATGCCAGATTGCACGATCAGCAAACGGCAGTTCCAGCTCGTGTTCGGCGAGAGCGGCGTGGTCGTGACCGACACCAACAGACCCTGCGGCACGTTCATCAACGGTCACAGGACCTCCGGGCCGACGCTGCTGCGCGAGGGCGCGACGATCCACGCGGGCGACTTCACCGTCCGGATCGTGCCTCGATCGTAGACCGGCGGGTTATCCTCTGCGCATGGGACCGCCCTGCCCGAACTGCGGAACCACGCTGACATGGTATCCACCGACAAACGCATGGGGCTGTGATCGCTGTCGAGTGATGTTCGCGCCGCATCAGGTGCAGCAGGTGCAGCAGCCGCAATACCAGCAGCCCCCGCACTTACAGCAGCCCGCTCAGCCGCAGCCGTCCGTTCCCAAGACAGCTCCGATCGACACGTTCCAGCAGCAGCACTATCCCTCCGCGGTTGGTCTGCGCCAGCGGCAGCAGGAGAGCTACGCACCGGTACCCACGCCGACTGCGACAGCGCCCACCGGTCGTACGAACAAGGTGATGGTTGCCGCGGCCGTCGGCGTGGTGCTCGCCGCCGGCGCTGGAATCGCGTTCGTGGTCATGCGCAAGTCTGGCCCCTCGATCGGGATGGCGAGCCGCGACGAGCTGGTCAAGAGCACGTACAAGCTGCTCGAGCGTGGCGACGTCGACGGGCTGATGAAGCACGGTGCGAACCCGGGCATCAAGAAGTACGTCACGTGCAAGAAGGGCGAGACCGTCAGTGCCGACGACGAGGCCAATGCCCTCGCCGCGGTGCGGCGGGAGATCGAGCGCGCGGCCATCCGGCTCAAGGGCGCCGTCATCAAGGTCGGCAAGATCACCGAGCCCGAGAAGGCCGAGACGCTCGCCAAGGGCGCGGAGATGGGCCGCGGTTGCACGCTCGATGTCCCGTTCGAGACGCATAAAGTACTCGTGCAGCTCGACATCGTTCACAACAGCGGCCCGAGCGAGACGCAGGTGGCAGAGATGCGCGTCGGCAAGATCGACGGGCGCTGGGTGTCGTCCGGTGCGCCGAAGATCCCGGGCTGCACGGCTGGGGTCGGGCGGATCGCACTCGTCGCTTCGATGGACACGCACGAGGACGCCACGATCAACGCTCTGCAGCCGCTGCTGATGTCACGCTGCCTTGGCGACGAGTGGGGCGCGACCGTGATCAAGTGCCTCGAAGGCGCGACCGCACTGTCCGACGTGCCGAAGTGCCTCGCGGCACTCACGCCGAAGGAGCTCGCGCCGCTCACGAAGGAAGTCGAAGCCGCGCTCGCAGCCGCGCCCGCGACCGCCAAGGAACAGCTGCACACGATCATCCCGGACTCGGTCGAGCAGAAGCCGCTCGACGTCGGTGTCACACCACCGCCGGTGGCGGCAGGCGACCCCGATGCAGCGCTCGTCGACGACACGCTCGTGCCCGACACCGCGACACCCGACCCGAATGCCGACGATCCGGGCAAACCCGAGGAAGGCGAGCAAGCAGACTTCTGGCTGTGGACGCGCAGCGACAACTCGGTGCGCGTGACATCCCCGGTCGTCAAGGCCGTGTTCCCGGGTCGCCCCGAGCTGACGCTCGAGAAGGGCGCCGGCAAGACGCTGAACGGCAAGGACATCTGGTCCTACGAATTCGTCTACGACCTCGGCGAGGACGGCAAGCTGCGCCTCGAGATCTCCGCCTTGGGGCGCGGCGCGACGTTGACGGCCAAGGATCCGCTCATCCCGATGATGGCGAAGGTCGGCAAGGTCAAGCGCAAGAAGTCCGTGGTCAATGGCGTCCCGGTGGTGGACCTCGAGGCGCTCGAAGCCTCGTCGGGAGGTACGCTGCGCACGCGCGCGATCCGCGACCTCAAGCGCGGTCTCATCATTGTCGGCGTCGCCGCGACCTCGCCCAAGACCCGCAAGATCGGTACGCAGTTCCTCGCGAGCATCACCGAGATCATGGGGGAGGATCCCGTCGAGGATCCGCAGGTGCTCGCCGGCATCGTCGCGAAGAAGGTGAAGAAGAAGTACGCCGTCTCGACGGCCAACGGCGACTTCCGCATGGAGATGTTCGCGGCGCCGAAGATCACGCGGACCGGCCCATCGCCCGGTAACAGCTCGGTGATGGCGACAGTGGTCGCCGAGAAGAAGGCAGCGCAGGTCACCGTGCAGATCACCGAGCACGCATCGTGGGATACGCTCGCCTTTCATCCGGTGGCGCTGGAGTCGCTCGCCGACAGCATGAAGGCCGCGCTCGAGAAGGAGACCGGCGTCAAGTTGAAGGTCACGCCCGGGCGTCTCGCCGGCCTGACCGGCTTCAGCATCGACCCGACCGCGAAGGCAAAGCCGCGCGTCGAGGCGAGGCTGCTGTTCAACCGCTACCAGCACCGGACCTACATGGTGTTCTGCATCGAGACCGATTGCGACGCGGCGGTCGGAACGATGAAGTTCTCCGCACCTTCGGCGGAGTAGCGGCTCGACCTGCCACGGCAAGTCGGCTGGCCAGACGGCGACCGGCTAGATCAGCGAGACAATTGACGCGCTGCGTGGCCCTGGCGTTGCACATGGTGCGCGACATGATTCGCGCCTCCCTGTTTGCAGCCCTTGCCGTGTCTGCCCTGGCCCCCGCATGCACCTCGCCCGAGCCCACCGATGAGCTCGGCAACGAGACCTCCGCCGATGGCGAGGAAGGCAAAGGGGACGCCGCCGGCGCCTTCACGTTCTACAACCTGATCGCCGACAACCGCGCTTGCAGCCTCAACTCCCCGAGCGGCTGCGGCACCGGCTTCTTCGTCTCGCGCGCGAACCGCTCGAGCACCCAGTGCGGCCGCGGTCCGATGCAGAGCCAGTGCAAGGTCACCGAGCTCGACTGGAGCGGCACCGCGATGCCGCCGTCGGTCGCAAAAAACTACGAAGACGGCCTGGGAGAGAGCCAGCCGCTCCTCGTGAAGGGCAACGTCGTTCCCGCTGCCAACGATGCGGGCCTGTCATTCGCAGTCACCGAAGTGTGGGTCGCTTCGACCCCCGAGTTTGTCGACGGCGTGTTCACGCTGGTCCATGACAACGGCATTCGCTGCGTCCGTGCTCCTTGCCCGAGCCTGTCCGAGCGCCGCCTCAACTCGAACCTCGCGGCGGCAAACATCAGCGGTCTCGACTTCGACGGCGTCGACGCGACGCAGTCCGAGATCGACCTCGCGCGCGAGCAGCTCTACGGGCCCGATGGCCTCGTCGTCGTCGGTTACCGCGATTACGACTCGGCCGGCGGCAAGATCCGCACCGTCAACCGCTTCTTCACGAAGGCGCCGGTTCCCCTCCACTAACCAGGCGGCAGCCACTGCTGCCCGGTCGCCACGTCGATATGCGCCAGCCGGATCCCGGCGGGCGTGATGTCGATCGTACCGAGCACGATCGGCAACTGGAATCGCTTCGGCCCGATCGAACCGGGATTGAACACGGTCAGTCCCTGATCGATCCCGATGAACGGCACGTGCGAGTGCCCGCACACGACCATGCGGGCCTTCTCCGCCTTCGCCATGCGCGCGACCTCCGCGCGTAGCTTGGGCCCGTACACCGCGATGTGCGTCAGCAGGATCCGCAGCGTGCCGGCATCCAAGACGAGCACGTCGGGCAAGTCACGTGCATGCGTGTCGATGTTGCCGCGCACCGCATAGACCGGCGCGAACGTCGCCAGCTCGTCGAGGACGCCGAGGTCCCCGATGTCGCCACCGTGCAGGATCGCGTGGGGCGCGAGCTCGCGCAGTCGCTCGGCGGTCGATGCGTGGGGCGCCGAGTGCGTGTCGGAGACGACTGCGAACCGTACCGAGGTCGCGCCATCGGGCAGCGCGATCGTCGCGGTCTTCTTCACGAGCCGTCCCATCCCCACGTCCTACCATGCGACCCTCCTCCCATGGAGGTCCGCACGCTCGGCCAGTTCGTCTCGCAGGAAGGCATCCTCGATTCGCTGCGCACGATGATCACGGACATCATCGCGCGCTCGACCAAGGAGGCGAAGATGCTCGGGCGCCAGCAGAAGCTGCCGGTCGTGCAGTGCTTCAACTGCGATGCGAAGAAGTCCTGCTGCAGCTCGGTCGTCGTCGCCCGGCTCTACGAGGGCATCGTCGTCGCAGCACATCTGCGCGAGGCCAACCGCGACACGCCCGAGCTCCGCGAGCAGCTGCGCGTCGCCGCCGAGACGATGGAGGGCGCGAGCCCTTACGACTACCGCGTGCCGTGCGTGTTCCTCGACGCAGGCGAGCGCTGCACCGTCTACGACGCGCGCCCCACGCCCTGCGGCACTCTCTACGTCTACACACCACCCGCGTCGTGCAGCGATCCGACGGCAGCGGTCAAGGCGTACGTCGCACACGCCGAGAATGCAGTCGCGCAGCAGATCGAGGACGAGTTCCGCGACAAGCTCTCGCTGCGCAAGAAGGTCGGGCGCCGCTACATCGGCGTGCTGCCGCGGATGGTGCTCGTCGCGCTCGAGGCGTGGGACCGGACCGACTTCCGCGACTACCTGCGCCAGCTCGACTGGCCCGCGGATGCGGACGCCGCGCGCTGGACCCGCCGCTAGCCCGCCTTGGTCAGGCGCAGCTGCACCAGCGGCGCGCCGTCGGTCATCTGCATTGGCACGCCGTCTTGCGATCGCCAGCCGTCGAGGCGGCTCGCGTGGCGCGCGTACGCGACCGGGCACTTCGAGGCGCACGGCTTGGGCGCGTTGAAGTAGTGGCGAACGTCCTCGACGGTGTAGAGCGCGATCGGCTTGGCCGGCGTGCCGGTGCGCGGTGCGCACAAGTGCACGAGGCCGTTCTCGTCGACGTGGAACGTGCGTGCACCGGCGCGGCACTTCCATTCGCTCTCGCCATCTTCCATCAGCGGGCGGGTGTAGTCGTCGTCGAGGTACGCCGGGGCGCGCTTGCCCATGCCGCGGATCGTCTCGTACGCCGCACGCATCTCCTCGGTCACCGGCAACAGCGTACCGTCCTCGGCGCGGACGAGCGAGGTGTTCATGTCGAAGCCAAGCCCGATCACGGCGCGCGCGACCTCGACGGCCTCGGCGGGCGGGCTCGAACCGAGCACGCAGTTGATGCGAACGCGGAACTCGGCGTGCTCGGCCAGCAGGCGCAGCTTTGGAAGCAGCGTCTTGAGTGACTTCGCGGACACGCTGTTCGGCTTCACGTTATCGATGCTGATCTGCATGCCGTAGAGGCCCGC
>JAYVWH010001182.1:0-4314 GCA_043786265.1 Kofleriaceae bacterium
CTCACCGTGTCGCGCCTGCTCGAGATCATGAACCACGCAATTTATGAGAGCGCGCAGCGGAAGTTCGTGATGACGTGCTTCGCGTCGATCGTGGATACGCAAAAGCGCACCATCACGTACGCGAACGCGGGCCACAACTTCCCGTATCTGTTTCGACCCGGCGAGGGCAAAGGCGAGTTCGGCTCGCTCATGATCCGCGGCAACCGTCTCGGAGACGACCGCACCTCGAAGTACGAGGCCAAGACCACCGACCTCGCGATCGGCGATGTGCTGGTCTGGTACACTGACGGTATCGTCGAATGCGAGAACGCCGCCGGCGAGGAGTACGGGGAGAAGCGGTTCCGGGCCAGCGTGCGCAAGGCCGCGGCGCTCGACGCCGGAGAGATGCGCGACGCGATCATCGGCGAAGCAGGTACGTACTTCGGTGAGACAGCGCGCAAAGATGACATCACGATGGTGGTGGGGAGGATCCGTTGAGGTCACTGGTCACCGCGATCGCTGCAATCGCGATCATCGCGCCACTCGCCCACGCAGCCGTCGAAGACGATCTGCGCGATGGCGACAAGTTCTTCGAGGACAGCAATTGGAAGCGCGCCGCGCAGGCCTACGATCGCGCGATCGCGAAGGCGCCCGGTCAGGTCGCCGCCGAAGCGTACGGCAAGCGGGCGGCGATCTTTATCATCCTCAAGGACTACAAAGGCGGGCTCGAGTTCGTCGAGAATGCCAAGCAGCGTTATCCGAGCGCGCCCGAGATCATGGAGCAGGAAGCGCTGCTTCTATGGGAGATCGATCAGAAGGACAAGGCGATCGAGGTCGCCGAGAAGGTCGTCAAAGCCCGCCCGGTCGCGTTCACGAACCAGAAGCTGATCGGCGAGTACTACGCGCCGCGTGATCCAGTGAAGACGGCGGCGGCGTTCGAGGGCTACCTCGCAAGTCGCCCGCCCGAGCTCGAGGGTGGTGACGTGCTGCCCCGCGTGCGTCTCGGGTTTGCGTACCTAGCGAATGCGCGGTCGAGCCTTGGCGATGGCGATGCGGCGCGCGCAGAGTCTACCTACACGAAGGCCGTCGAGCAGTTCGAGTACGTCACGCGCAAGCTAGCGAAGAAGCCGAACGCGATGATCAACGCCGAGAACGGGTTGTGCGCCGGGTACACCGGCCTCGGCCGCTGGGACCAGGCGATCAGCGTCTGCGAGCGTGTGATCCAGGATCCGAAACGAATCGACCCCTCGGGCTCGGTCTGGTTCAACCTGAGCAAGGCGTACCTCGCGCGCAAGCAAACGAAGAAAGCGCGGTCAGCCGCGAACGAGTTCGCACGCGTGCGCAAGAACGAATCTCGCGCATTCATGCTGCTCGGCGACACGTACTTCGAGGATCGCGACTGGGGCAACGCACTCGATCAGTACCTGCGCGCGGAGAAGGCTCTCAAGCCGAACCAGACCCGCGAGCAAGTCGAGCTGTCGATCCAGCTCGGCAAGACGTACCGCCGCCTCCCTGCCCCGCCGTCGGGACCGAACAAGAACGTCGAGCTGGCGATCGACAAGCTCGCCGGTGCGTTCAACGCGAATCCGACGAGCATCGAGCTGGCGACCGAGCTCGGTGGTGCGTACCTCGAAGCCAAGCAGGACGCGAAAGCGACCGCGCTCACCGACAAGCTGCTCGCCGGGACCGCGATCGCAAAGGCACCGCCGGAGCAGCGCGCGGCCGTGCTCGTCCTCGCGGGCAAGGCATTGTTCAACCAGAAGAAGCTCAAGGAAGCGCGCCAGCGGTTCGAGGCAGCGAGAGAGATGCGCAGCGCCGACGTCCAGATCCAGCGCGCACTCGTCACCACGATCAACGAGCAGGCGTTCGCCGAGGGCAAGGACCTCAAGGCGGCGCAGGCATTCGTCGAGCAGGCACTCGCGGTCGACACGTCGTCGCCCATCACGCTCACGAATCTCGCCATCCTCTCGATCGAACGCGGCGATTGCGACGGTGCGCAACGCCAGCTCACCAAGCTCAAGGATGTGCGAGGCGCCGATACTGTCGTCACCGCGCGGCTGCTCGCGCGCACGTACTTGTGCGGCTCGAAGCCTGACTCGCGCAAGGCAATCGAGGCGTTCACGGCGGCTGAGCGCGAGGCGAAGAAGGCCAACGCGCAGCTCGCGCTCGCAGAGATCTACACGGAGTGGGCGCCGCTGATGTGGGACGTCGACCTCGCCGGTGCGATCGAGAAGCTCGAGATCGCCGCGACGGTGTCAGCATCGAGCCCGGAGATTTCGCCAGCGGCGAAGCGCAACCTCGCGCTCGCGCTGTATCGCCGCGGCTGGCGGCTCATGCGCGACGGCAAGGGTGCGGACGCCGCGAACGACTTCGAGCGCGCGACGCGCGACCCATCGGTGCTCAAGGGGACCGAGCCGCTCGCCTTCGACTTCTCGCTCGCACTGGCACAGCTCGACGCCAATCGCGCAACCGAGGCCGGCAAGCTGTTCCGCGCCCTGGCGGGCAAGGGCAACCAGGCCGCATACCTCAAGGGGCCGTACGCGAAGGTCGGCTCGCAGTTCTTCAGTGCGTATGCGAACTATCGCAGTGCAACCGGTGCGGCCCGCCAGCAGGCCTGTACGGAACTGTCCAAGCTCGAGTCCGAGATCGGTGGCAAGGCACGCGAGCTCGTGGCGTCGTGCTGGGAGGCCGTCGCGTTTGATGCGTGGCGCGCCGGCCAGCAACAAACGGCGCAGAAAGCCCTCGTGACCGCCGAGAAGAACGCGTCCGCGGATCAGAAGCGCCGCATCGAGCTCGACCGCGCCGCGCTCGCCCTGTCGAAGGACCCCGGGGCTGGGCAGCCAAGGCTGCCGCCCGCGCTCGCAGCGCTCGAAGGCCTCAACGGCAATCCGGCCGAGGCACTCGTCAACCTCGGCATCATCTACGAGCTGCTTGGCCGTCCCAAGGACGCCTACGACGCGTGGACGCGCGCGAAGTCTCGCGGCGCGAATTCGCGTGACCTTCAGAAGTGGATCGACGCGAAGAAGAGGATCTATGGCTACTAAGCTCCTGGCCGCCCTCGCCGTGCTCGCCGCCGCGCCGACGACTGCGCACGCGCAGAATCCGTCGAAGCTAACGATCGGGATCTTCGCGCCGACTGTCGAGTTCGGTACCGCGCAGGCACGCCTTGCCTATGCGCAGGGCCTCGCGAAAGCGATCGAGCAGAACACCGGCATCAAGACCGAAGCGCAGTCGTACGCGACCTTCGCCGCCCTCAAGAAGGACAACGTCGACTTCGCGATCATCGATGGGCCCTGCTTCGCGACGAACCTCAACAACAAGTTGCTCGCCACCGCAAACGTCGGTGGTGGCACCACGCGCGCGTGGGCCCTCTACTCCTCGGCCGGCGACACCATGCAGGCCCTCAAGGGCAAGAAGCTCGCCTTCATCGCGACGGGCTGCAACGACGCCGGCTTCGTCGACAACGCGATGCTCGAATCCGAGGTCGATCCGTCGTTCTTCGGTGCGCGCGTCGGCGAAAAAGATCTCACGGGCGCGATCGCCTCGGTGACCTCGTACAAGACCGCGCAGGCCGTGTTCGTCCCCGTCGGCTCCGCGAAGGGTTTGACGAAAGTCTTCGATGCTGGCACCGTCCCCAACCCCGCCTTCGTCGGCCTCTCGGCGGTCTCCGATGCGATCTCTGACAAAGTCGCTTCCGCCGTGATCGCTTACGGCGGCTCCGGCGCGATCGCGTCGTGGGCCAAACCTGCGCGCGAGCCCTACCAGATGTTCGCGGCGCGCCTCACCCCGGTGCGCAAGCAAGGCGTGTTCGCGAACCCCGAGCCCGTGCGCATCGACTCGAAGGATGTCCTCCTGGATCCGCCGACGCTCAAGGATCCGGGAACCATGGCCGTGCGGCATCACTTCGTGCGCCAACCCGGCGTTCGCATGGAATAGCGCGTCGCGATCAGCACCCGCGCACTCAGCTGATCAGCGTACCGTTCGCGAGCTCGTGGAGGAATGCGTCGATCGGCAAGATCTCGATTCCCTCGTTGGTGCGACGCTGGCGCGATTCGAGGCACACAACGATGCGACGCTGGACGCGCGGATGGTCCTCGGCGATCGCTCGGAGGCCCATGAGGTGGTCGCTCGTCACCTTGGCCGTGGCCTTCACCTCGATCGCGATCCGAACCTGATCGATCACGAAATCTACCTCGATGCCGCTGGCGAGCCGCCAGTATGACAGCTCCGCCGCTGACTCGCGATACGCGATCGCCGCGGTCAGCTCGTGAAACACCCAGTTCTCGAGAGCCTTCCCGTAAAGCTCGCTCCCGCGTGCGATCGCGCCCCGTTTCG
>JAYVWH010001183.1:0-2650 GCA_043786265.1 Kofleriaceae bacterium
ACCGCACGCCGCGATACACCAACCCGCGCAACCCACGCAGAGGATGACAGCCTTGCTCACCGACGTCATCCTACTCGCGTTCTTCCTACGCCGCGCGCCTTGCCGACGGCGCGGCCCGCTCGAGGTCGAGGCGCCGCAACGCCGGCCAATCGAGCCGTCGCGACTCGATGCGGCGTTCGATCGCAGATGCACACGCGACGACACCGCCGGTCGCAACCAGAGCGAGGCTCCACACGCGAACGGCCATCCATTCCTACTCCGTGATCGATACGCCTCGCCCTTCGATCTCAACGCCTGCGCCTCCGTCGGAGGAATGCCCGTCACGCCGAAGATCGAACCGACGATGATCGCCTGGCCGAGCAGGCCGAGCAGCGCATAGGGCAGGGGCGGCTCGAGGTCAGCTTGTGGGCCGGGGAGGTTCAGAGGCCGAGGAAGGTCACGCCTTCCGAGTTGATCCCGACGACCTGGAGTAGAGTCGCGATCATCCGTTCGAGCCCGCATTGTTATTGCGAGACCGGCGCCGCGCCGTAGCGAGACCGAAGCCAAGTCCGATGACGAGCGAAACGCCCGAGCCGACCATGATTGCGAGCTTCGCAGTATCGAGCAGCGGTCCGGGTGGGAACGCGAGCTGAGCGATGAACAGCGACATCGTAAACCCGATGCCGCCGACGAGTCCGACTAGCACAACCCCGCGCTTGGTCATGTCGTCGGAGCGTGTCGCGATGCCCAGCTGGCTTGCTCCAAGTGTCGCGGCTGCGATTCCCAGTGGCTTGCCGATCGCAAGGCCGGCGACGATGCCGGCGAACAGCCACAGCAGGTCTCCGGACAATTGTGCGCCGCCGAGAACAACGCCCGCGTTGGCGAGCGCGAACAGCGGCATCACGCCGAACGCTACCCACGGATGCAGCGCATGGATCAGGCGCTCGACCGGCGACACCGCCTCGCGGCGTGCCTGATTGATCAGATCGAGTCGCGACAACAGCGCCTCGCGATCGCTCTCGGGCAACGCTTCGAGCTGCGTTTGTGTGGTCTCGGCGAAGCCTGACGGACCAAACCACGGACGTACGGGCGTGAGCAGGCCGAGCATCACACCTGCGATCGTCGGGTGGACTCCGGCCGCAATGATCCCGGCCCAGACGATCGCTCCTGGGATCGCATAGAGAAGAACGGCCCGCACCCCAGCGGCGCGGAGGATCAAGACCCCAGCGAGTCCTGCGGCGACGATCGCGAGTCCCCCGATCGCGATGCCGTCGCTATAGAACAGGGCGATCACGACGATCGCGCCGATGTCATCGATCACCGCGAGCGCGAGCAACAGCACACGAAACGCGACCGGAACGCGCGAGCCTAGAAGGGTCAACACGCCGACGGCGAACGCGATGTCGGTCGCCATCGGCACCGCCCAGCCGGCTGCACCCGCGCGTCCGGTGTTGAGGGCCGCGAAGATCGCCGCAGGCACCAGCATCCCACCCAACGCGGCAGCGAGCGGAAGGGCGGCCTTCCGGAGGCTAGCCAGCTCGCCTTCAAAGATCTCGCGTCGAATCTCGAGGCCGACGACGAGGAAGAAGATCGTCATCAAGCCCTCGTTGATCCAGAAATGAAGTGGCTGCACGAACGACCAGTCGCCGAACTGCGTCCCTACCGGCGTGTGCCAAAGCGCGGCGTAGGAGTCATTCCAGACGTTCGCCCAGACCAGCGCGACCACCGTGACAGCGAACAAGACGATACCGCTCGCCGCTTCGACTGCGAGGATTCGTCGGATCGGCGATGCGAGCGCGTGCGCGGCTCGTCGGACCGGCGCCCAGGTCCCCGGAGGATGGTGTGCTTGATCGGACATCGTCAGTCGTGAGGGTACGGTAACTAACGTTAATCCATCGCGATCGACGAGCGCAGACAGCTACTGTGGAATGTCCTGGACGCGCGGAACTTGGTTCAGCTCGACGATCTTGGTCTTGCGCGCGGTCCTGATGTTGATCAGCTCGACGAACACACTGAACCCCATCGCCCCGTAGATGTAGCCCTTCGGGATATGCGCGCCGAACCCCTCGGCGACCAGGACGAAGCCGATCATCAGCAAGAACGACAAGGCGAGCACCTTGACCGACGGGTGGCGCTCGACGAACGCGCTGATCCCCTTGCCGAGCAGCAGCATCACGATCAGCGCGACCACGTTCGCCGCGACCATCACGCTGATGTAGTCGGTCATTCCGACGGCGGTGATCACGCTGTCGATCGAAAACACCATGTCGAGCACCATGATCTGGAGGATTACCGCGCCGAACGTGGTCGTCGCTTTGGCCAGCGCGCTCTCGTTCGCGCCCGCCGCCTCGAGCTTGTGGTGGATCTCCTTGGTCGCCTTGTAGAGCAGGAACAGGCCGCCCGCGAGCAGGATCAGCGCCTTGCCCGAGAATCCTTTGCCGGCGATCTCGAACAGCGGCTGGTCGAGCTTCACGATCCACGAGATCGTCGCGAGCAGACCAAGGCGGGAGACGAACGCGCCGGCAAGACCGACCTTGCGCGCGCGCTCCCGCTGAGATGCGGGCAACCGGCCCGACAGGATCGCGATGAAGATGATGTTGTCGACGCCGAGGACGATTTCGAGAGCGGCGAGCGTCGCGAGGCTCAGCCACACTTCGGGCGACGACAGGAG
>JAYVWH010001184.1:0-4385 GCA_043786265.1 Kofleriaceae bacterium
GTTGGCCACGCCCGTCGGCGTGCCACAGCGACGGTCGCCAGCCGGCGAGGAACCGGCAGAAGTCGAGTCGCGCGATCGGATACAGCGCCCGCCACTCGGCTTCGAGTGCCCCTCCATCCACTTCGCGGGAAAGCACCGCGCGCAGCTTTGCGAAGTACCTGTCGAGACGCGCGCGATCAATGCCATCGCCAGGCTCGTCACCGCGCCCGTACAGCAGATACGCGACATCGATGATCCCGCAGCCGCGCCCCGTGTATTGGAAATCGAGTGCCGCCACGCCGCCGTCGCGCGCGTAGCAAAAGTTCGCGTCCTTCGCGTCGCCGTGCAGGAGCGTCTGGAACTGCGCACGTGCGAGCTTGCGTGCGAGCACGGGTGCAGCGTCGCGCAGCTCTGCGTCGTCGACCGCGGCGAGCTCGTCGCGCCGTGTCTCGAGATGCCAGTAGGTACCCGTCGACCACTGCGGATCACGATCACCGACGAACCGCGCGTGAAACTGTGCAAGCCACCCGAGTGTCGCGTCGAGCTGCGCTTCATTTTCTTCATCAGCGCGCAGGGCAAACCCGCTCGCATCGAGATCCTCGAGCACGAGTACCCACTCGGTCGCATTGCCACGCGCAGCGAGCAGTCGCGCGACGCGGCAACTGTCGTCGCACCGTCGCGCGAGCGTCCGATAGAACGCGGCCTCGACCTCGAATGACCGCAGCTTGCGCGCTGTCGATGCATCGCTCTTCTTCACACCCACTGGTGGGCGCGCCCACTTCACGACCGCGGTGCGCTGCGGACCACCATCGACCTCGATCCGAAACAGCTCGCCGTACCCGCTCCAAAGCGACTGGATGCGCTCCTTCTTGCGCGCCGAACGAGCGCCAAGGGCGCTCGCGATCCAGTCGAGGTCAAACGTCGTCACCGTCAGCGAGCGTACAACGTAGGCGCGGCCGTCGCAGGTGCTCAGCGCGTGCGGAGATCGTGCGACAGGCGCGCCGAAGTGCCGTACGCCGGCTGCAGCGTCGACGTCGGTGACGACGACAGATGCGAGCGCCGCGACGCGGACTCCATGAACATCATGGTCGTCATCATCGCGATCGCGATCAGCGGGAGAACGAGCTTCTTGGCGGTACGCTGATTACGTTTCGTGTGCTTCTTCATGGGCGCACTGCTAAATGCGCGCGAAACGGGGCGCGAGTCCACTTTCTCGCTCGCGACGACTTATTGAAGGACCGCTACTTCGAGCACGCGAGTCCTTCTGCATCCGCGATCACTTCGACGTGGCTGATCTTGCGACCGACCACCGTCATGCGCAACGCACGCGTCAGCTTGCCACGCGGCGCGGTGCTCCCGGTGCCGGATGCTGATCTGGAACGAAGCCAAGCGCCATCACGACGAGCCGGTTCTCGCGGCACTGCTCCTCGCGATCGCGACCGTGAATGTCTGGAACCGCGTCAATGTCAGCACGCGGCAGGTTGCCGGGACCTGGCAGCGGACCGTCGTTAGACACGGGTCAATTACACGGGTAAAGTACACGTGTAAATGAAGGCCCCACGCGCCACGCCCGATGCAAAGCAGACTGTGAGTCTGACGCTCAACGCGCGTCTGTGTGCGACGGCGAAAAGCCTCAAGATCAACATGTCGCAGGTCGCCGAGCATGCGCTGGCGGAGGAGATCGCGAAGCGTCAGGCCGAGCTGCATGCCGCCGAGATCCGCCAAGATCTTGCCGCCGTCGACGCGTATGTCGAGAAGCACGGATCCTTCGCCGACTTGGTGCGCGCTCACTATGGCGAGGACGAGTGAGGCAACTGGACGTCTTCGCGAATCCGATCACACGCGCGCGGCGTGCTTATCCTTTTGTGGTCGTCCTTCAAGCCGACGTTGCCGACACAGGTCGTGACCGGATCGTGGCGCCGCTCGCCCCCCGCTCTCGTCTCAGTGGAACGGCCGGTCGTTTGACTCCTCACGTTGACGTCGCCGGGATCGCCCACGTCATTGTGATCCCGAGCCTCACAACAGTTCGAGCTGAGGATCTGCGCGAACGGGCCGAGAATCTCAGCGCAGACCGTGATGCGATCGTTGCGGCCCTCGACTACCTGTTTCTTGGCGTGTGATCAGCAGCGCGCGCCGCGGCGGCGACGAGTCAGCGGCACCAGCGTGCCGAGCAGCAGCACGGCGAGGCCCGAGCTCGAGCCGGTTCCGGTCGCCGAGCAGCCAGCGCCCGACGGGTCCTTGATGGTGTCCTTGTCGGTCTTGTCGTCGTCCGGCGTGACCGGGTCCGGCGTAACCGGGTCCGGCGTGACGGGATCGGGATCCGGCGCCACGGACGAAGTCACGCAATCGCTGTACGCACGCGAACCGAGCGGCGCCTGGCGCTCGTGGATGAAGTCGACACCGCGGATCGTGACGTGGACCTTCTCGAACAAGTAGGTCTCGCAGGTCTGCGTATCCGCGTCGGCCTCGTCGCCGCGCACAACACCCGCAAGCGCCTGCACTCCCTCTCGCCACCGTTACCCCTCTACAAGGATCGCGTCGCCCTCGTTCGCCGCTACGACGTGCCGCAGACCGCGGCGATCCGCGTCGTGATCGCCGAGCTGACCGCGCACTGCAAGACGATGAGCTAAGCCCTATACGACTACTTCAACGTCTCCGCGAGGAGCTGCTCCACGCGATCGAGCTGACACCGGCTGCACAGGATGTTGCCGTCGCGCCCGACGAGGAACTGCATCGGGAAGCGATCGACTCGATACAGCGACTGCGCTGGCTCGTCGACCGCCGCAATCCCCGCGCGATTGGCGCCGAGCACCTCGCGCACGTCGTCGGACGGTGCCGCGACCGACAGCAGCTCGAAACCCTTGTCGTGATACTTCGCGCGCAGCTCCGCGAGCCGCGGCAGCGACTTCACGCACGGGTGACACGCGGTCGCCCAAAAATCGAGGAGCACCACGCTGCCGCGCAAGCCCGACAGCGTCGCCGCCTTGCCGTCGAGGTCGGTCACCGCGATCTCGGGAGCCGGCGTCCCGACGGACAGCGGCGGCCGCGGTGCGAGCTTGTCCTTGAGCGGACGCAGGCCGAGCTGGCTGCCATCGACACCGAGCTCGAACGCGTAGCTCACGTCATCGATCGTGATCGTCTTCTCGAACACGTGGAACAGCTCGGGGTTGTCGAGCGACTCGACGTCCAGCTTGCTATCTCGATCGAGATCGAATGCAATGAAATGCTCGTCGAAACCCCACTGGCCATCACTGCCGACGAGCGCGAACTGCATCGGCGCCTTCGGCAGTGGCAACGTTCCGCGCCGGACCGCCGCGCGCTGGATGCGCAAGTCGCCGTTGCGGAACCGGATGCGCACCGGCGCGGCGATCTCGTCAGAGAATGTGCCGGTCATCTGCAAGGTCAGTCCGAGCTCCCACGCATCATCGGCGCGTGTGAATTCGTGCTTCGGATCGTCAGTGAGGTCACCGTTGGCATTCTCGTCGTACGCGAGCGCGAAACCGCGTGCGGGCTCGCCATCGATCACCCAGCTCACGTTCTTGCCATGCGCGGACAAGTTGACGCCCGCACCAGCGAGCTTGGACAGCCCCGGCGGAAACTTCGTCGCCACGACGACCGCAGTCGAGCCCGCGAACTCTTTCTGATACTCGGCGATCGTGAACGGGCTCATCGGCGCGCCGTCTGACGGCAGCAGCTCGGCCGGGCCCGTCGCGCCGACGATCGACTTCACCGCCGGAGCCGCAGGACGCGATGCGGGCTTGGGCGGCTTGCGCTTGTTCTCGCTGCACCCGACAGCGATCAGCACGCAGAGGAGCAATTCACCGCGCACGCTAGATCGCCGAGGGCGCCGCTTCGAGTGCGGCGATCAAATCGGCGGCTCCGGCCTCCGTGTAGACAGCGACTGCTGCCGCGCGCAGCGCATCCGCGCGCGTATCGTCGCCGCGCGAGCGAGCCAGGCGCGAGCACTCCAGATCGAACCGCGCGCCTGCCATGCGCTGACCGGTGCGCTCGAAGATGTTACGCGCCATCGCGAGATGCTCCTCTGCGTCCGGTGCATTGCGCGCTGCGAGAGCGAGTCCCCACACCTGTTCCGCGAGTCCGTGACCGAGCGCGAGCCCCGCCGCTCGCAGGCGGGGTACTGCCGCCGCGCACGCCGCGATCGCACCATCGATATCACCGTTGATGAGAGCGACATGCGCGTCGCCCCCAATGAACATGTTGTCGTACGGGGCATTGCCACCGAGCTCGTCGGCGACCGCGCGCGCTTCTTCCCAGTGCTCGCGCGCTGCCGCGAGCCGACCGGCGACACCTTCGACCCACGCATGGTGACGCACGAGCAAGTAATAGAGGAGCCGCTCGTTGCTGCGCAGGGTGTGCTCGCGCGCGACTTCGATCGTTCCGAGCAC
>JAYVWH010001185.1:0-4750 GCA_043786265.1 Kofleriaceae bacterium
TTCTGCTCGAGCGACGTGTAGCGCGCGCGGATGTACGGCGACTGCCGGTTGACGCGCTCCTGGAACTCCCCAAGCGTGATCACCACGTCATCGATCTTGGCGAGCGGCGTGTTCAGCTCGCCGCTGCTCTGCGGTGGGCCCGCCTGTGCAGCGCTGGCCTTGCCAGGGGTCGCCTTGCCAGCGGACTCGCGCTTCTTCTGGCAGCCGCTCGCGCAGAGCGCGATCGCAAGAAAGACCCCGAGCTTCTGCATGGTTACCCCGATGCGGTAGCACGACCGGCGGGCCCCAACAAGGCTTTGCTACCGGACGGTCGCGACCTTCTGGACGAGACCGAGCAGGGCCTGGCGGGCCAGCGACGGGGTCGTTGTCCCCGCGGCGAAGCGCCCGTCGGGCAGGCGGCGCCACGGCGCGGTGATATGCGGCCTGACCGGCGAAGGATCGGGCAGCACGATCGCCACGCGACTCGACGAGATCTCGAGCGCGAGCACGCCGAGGCCGCGCGCCATTGCCTTGATGCCCATCAGCTCGCCGAGCAGGATCACCTCGCCGGGCACCGGACCGTAGCGATCGCTGATCTCGGTCATCACGCCCTTGAGCTCGTCGTCGTCGACGACCGCGGACAGCCGCTTGTACAGCTCGAGCCGCTGGCCGGGGTCGGGCACGTAGTCATCGGGGATGAAGCCGGGCTCTTCGATCGTCAGCTCGGGATCGATCGCCGAGTGGATTGGCTCCCCGCGCAGCTCGGCGACCGCGGACTCGAGCATCTTCACGTACTGGTCGAAACCAACCGCGGCGATCGAACCAGATTGCTTGGCGCCGAGCAGCTCGCCACCGCCGCGGATCTCGAGGTCCTGCGACGCGATCTGGAAACCCGCCCCCAGCTCGGTGAACCGCTGCAGCGCTTCGAGACGGCGGCGTGCTTCATCGGTGATGTGCTCGGGCTCGGGCACGAGCAAGTAGCAATACGCGCGCTCCTTGCTGCGGCCGATGCGACCGCGCAGCTGATAGAGCTGGGCGAGGCCGAACGCGTCGGCGCGCGAGACAAACATCGTGTTCGCGCGCGGAATGTCGAGGCCACTCTCGACGATCGTCGTCGCGACGAGCACATCGAGCTCGCCGGCAACGAACTGCAACATCACCTTCTCGAGCTGCTCGGCGGCGAGCGAACCGTGGCCGATGCCGACGCGTGCGCGGGGGACGAGCGTCCGGATGTAGTCGGCCCATTCCTCGATCGTGCGGTCGTCATCGCGCGGCTTGGTTTTGCGCTGCGGGCTGGCTTCGTTCGGGAGGCGGTGGTCTACGTCCTGGACGCCCATCTTCCCCGCTCGCCGGAGTGAATCCGGCTCGCTCCATCCTTGGCCGATCGTCGGCGTGATCCAGAAGATCTGTCCGCCTCGGTCGATCTCGCGCTCGATCGCGACACGGATCGTCTCGTCATCGACGCGCGACACGAACGTTCGCACGGCGCGGCGATCCGCCGGTGGCGTCGCGATGATCGACAGGTCGCGCATGCCCGCCATCGCGAGGTGCAGCGTTCGGGGGATCGGTGTCGCGGTCAGCGTGAGCACGTCGACCTGCGTCTTGGTCTTCTTGATCCGCTCCTTGTGCGCGACGCCGAAGCGTTGTTCCTCGTCGATGACGAGCAGCCCGAGGTCCTTGAATCGCACGTCGGCGGAAAGCAGACGGTGCGTTCCGACGACGATATCGATCTTGCCCTCGGCGAGCTTGACGACCGTGGCGAGCTGTTCGGCCTTGCTCTGGAAGCGAGACAGCTTCCCGATCTCGACACCGAAGCCTTTGAAGCGCTCGGTGAGCGATCGGAAGTGCTGCTCGACGAGCACCGTCGTCGGTGCGAGGAGGGTCGCCTGCTTGCCGCCTTGCACGCAGCGGAAGATCGCGCGCATCGCGACCTCGGTCTTGCCGTAGCCGACGTCGCCACACACGAGTCGGTCCATTGCGCGGGGCGCCTCCATGTCACCGAGCACCGCCTCGATCGCCTCCAGCTGATCCGGTGTCTCGTCGAACGGAAACGTCGCCTCGAGCTCGCGGTATTGATCGTCTGCGGGCGGGAACCGGTGGCCGGGGAGGGAGGCGCGCTGCGCGTAAATCTGGAGCAGCTCCTCGGCGAGCGCGCGCACATGCCGGCTGACCTTGCCGCGGGTCGCTGCCCAGGTGACGCCGCCGAGCTTGTCGATCTTCGGCGGGTGACCCTCGGCACCGACGTAGCGCTGGACCTCGCCGAGCCGGTAGACCGGCAAGTAGAGGTTGCCGCCGTCATACTCCAGATGGAGCGCGTCGATCTCCAGCAGCTTCGGTGCCTGCGCGCCGATCGCGCTGGTGTGCAAGATCGACACGGTCCCGACCGCGATCTTCTTGAGCCCGTTATAGCGCGCGACGCCGTGCTTCTGGTGCACGAGGTAATCGCCGACTGCGAGCTGGCTCCAGTCGGACACGCCACCGAGCAGCGCGTCTTTCGCGCGCTGCTTGCGACCGCTCGGCCGGTGCACGCGCTCGCCGAAGATATCGGTCGCGGTGACGAGCACGACGCGATCGCGCTTGCTCGCGAACGAGCACACCGGGGCACCCGCGACGAGAGTTACACCGGGCGTGCTTGCCGGTCGCTCGCCGGGGGCCGCGACCCGCACGTCGATGCCGCGACCCGCGAGGACGCCGAGCAGGCGATCGGTGCGGCTCTGAGAGTCCGAGGCGATCGCGACGCTCATCCCGCGCCAGGTCTTGAGTGCGTCGAGCAGCGGCGTGACGTGCTCGGTATCACCGAACGTGCGCGCGTGATCGAGCTGCTGGCGCAGCACGCGCAGTGGATCGATGTCGATGCGCAACTTCACCGCATCGGTGTCGCCGGTGACCTCGAGGGTCGGCAGCTCGACGCGCCGGGCCGACGCGAATGCCGCGAGCTCGAATTCAAAGTGCCGCTCCGGCGGGAACACCAGCGTCTTGCCGCCAGCGTGCTCCTTGTATCGGAGGTTCGCGTCCTTCCACGTATCAGCGACCGCGCGCTTGCACGCATCGGGATTGACGATCACCCAGCGGGCGTCGGCGGGGATGTACGCGTCCGGTGCGACGAGCGTGTCGTGGAACACTGGGGTCAGGGCTTCGATGCCGACGAACACGTCGCCGCCTTCGAGCCGCTCGATCAGCCGGCGCGTCGCTTTCGACGGAAACGCGATCTCCTCAGCGTACTCGCGCAACCGCGTGCGCACGTCGCTCGTGCCGGTGTTGATCGTGTCGCGCACCGGATGCAGGTGCACGTGCTGGACCTGGCGCAGCGTGCGCTGCGACTCGGCATCGAACCAGCGCAGCGACTCGACGTCGTCGCCGAACAGTTCGATGCGCACCGGGTGCGGCGACAGCGGCGCGTAGACGTCGATCACGCCTCCACGGATCGCGAATGTCCCCGGCTCGTCGACGACTGGTGTGCGCGCCCAACCGCCAGCGACGAGCAGCGCCGCGAGCTCATCGCGATCGATCGTCTCGCCTTGCTTGATCGTGACGCCGCGCTGCGCGAGCTCACCGGGGGGGAGCGTCTTGCGAGCGAGCGCCTCAGCCGACGTGATCACGATGCGCGGCCGCAGCGCAGGCTGCGTCAGCCGGTACAGGGTCGCGACGCGCTCGACGATGCACGCGCGGTCCGGGGACAGCTCGGCATACGGAGAAACGTCGACCCCGGGTAGCCCCGCGATCGGATCGAGCTCGGTGGCGTCGCGCTCGCCTCCCATGAAGAATCGGACGTCGGTCTCGAGCTCGCGGGCGGCGGCGTCGTCCTGCGTGACCAGCACGACGAGCGATTCGCGGTCAGCGAGTTGCGCGGTCAGCCATGCAGCCCAGCCGGGCGTCGCGCCGTACGCGATCACCGCGCCGGACTGAAGCGCGCTCTCGAGATCGCTCCACATCGCGCGCGGAAGCTAGCACCCTCAGGGCTCGGCCTCGCCGTGTGCGGCGATGGCTTTATCAATGTCGGTGTCGAGACCTGCGACGATGGCAATATCGAGACCGAGGATGGCTGCGGCGCGACCTGCATCATCGAAGGTTGTGGCGACGGCTTCATCAACGGTAGCGAGATTTGCGACGACGGCGGCGAGTCCTCCGCGTGCGACAACGATTGGCTGCGCCTGCACCGGCTCCCGCACCGGCACCGCTCGAAGCGCCGTAGCGCTACGTCAGGTTCGCGGCGCGCGGCTTCATGTCACGTCGGCGCCGCGCACCGAGCAGCAGGATTCCCGCGACGACACCGAGCAGGAATCCGCCGCATCCCGCGATCGCCGCGATCGCGGCCCACGGTACCGAGTACACGATGTTCGTCGTGTAGTACGTCGTCCGTGGCGGGGGCGGCGGGATTTCGGCGACGGCGGCTGGTGCCGCGGGCACGCGCATCATCACCGGCTCGTTACTCGCGGTGATCATCACCCCGTCCGGTGTCTCCGCCTCGATGGCAAGGCTTGGCGACACGCCAGCGACCGGACAGCCGGCGAGCACCGCGAGGTTCTCGAACCGCGACGCGTCGGTCTGCACATAGGTGTACGCGAGGTCGCGGCTCTTTCCGTCGAGCACGAGCTCGTCGCCAACTTCGATAGTCCGGGCCGCGAACGGCACACCGGGGACCTTCTCCCCGCACGGCTCGCACAGCTCGGCGAACCGATGTGGCTGCGCGACGATTGCCTTGACGCGTGCGGCGGTCGCCGCATCGAGGAGCTGGCACTGATCCGCGTGTGCTGCAGCAGGGGCCAGCAGG
>JAYVWH010001186.1:0-9585 GCA_043786265.1 Kofleriaceae bacterium
GGCGTGTGAAGATCGCCCTTCACGCGGCCCGGCGCATGGATCTCGATCGAGCGCTTCGCCTTGACGTTGCCGACGACGGTGCCCTGGATGATCACCTCGCCGATATCGATCTCGGCTTCGACGATCGCACCCTCACCGATCACCAGCACGTCGTCCGAGAACACCTCGCCCTTGAATCGGCCGTCGATGCGGACCGTGCCCTCGAACGTGAGCTTGCCCTCGAAGGTCGCGCCGCGTCCGAGCAGAGTCGTGATCTCGCCGGCTGCTGCCTGTCTCGCCGCTGCTTGCACCATACGCGGCGGAATCTAGATCAGAAAATGGTGCCGACGCACGACGAGATGTCGAAGAAGATGAAGGCCAGCGCCTTCTCCTGCGGCGTCAACTCGCCCAGCGAGCAGCCGTCCGGAAATGGATACGCGAACGCGGTACCCGTGGTGCCGGCGCCCGAGACCGAGCCTGACGACACGTGCATGTCGGAGAACACGACCTTGCCGCAGCGCTCCTCCGGCATCTTGGTCTGCGGTGTTGTGAACAGCAGATCCTGGATGCTCGTCTTGCCGAGCGGCGTCGAGAGCAAGGGATCGACGTAAACCCATCGCTCGCTCTTGGCTGGATCGCGGTTCGAGCACGTGTAACGCGGCTCGCTGATGGTCAGCTGGCCACGCGGTCCGGGTACACCGTTATTGAGCAGCCACGTCGCGAACGACATGCCCTTCGGCACGGTCTCGTCGACGATATCGAGCTGCGTCGCCTCGTCCTGTAGCGCGGCGTAGTCCCACGTCGCGACACTTTCCCACTCTGGAATGCCGTGCGTCGGCGCGTTCTTCTCGCCACCGATCCAGATGTTGTGCCAGTGCGACATGAACACACGGCCACCGTTGTCGGCGTACGACTTCATCGCGTCCATCGCAGTCTGCGGCTTCGTCGCCGCGCCCTGCCCGCCTTCGCACGACAGCATCACGATGTCGTACTTGTTCAGGCTCGCGGTGTCGGCCCACAGCGCCTGCGAGTCACCGAACACGGCATCCGGGCCACCTGGCCACGCGCTGTTGAACCGATCGGTCCCGCGGCCAGACGACGGCGGCTGGGCCGTCGGCACGCCGAGGCCAGCGTTCGAATACATGTGCACACGGCCGCCACCGACGGGCGTCGTGAACTCGCTCGGCGCGATGCCGAGGCGCAGGACGAGACACTCGATCGCATCGGCGGCGCCCGTCGAGATCGCGATCTGCGGCAGATCACCTTCGCCGCGATCCTTCGGCAGACGCGTGTCGGTTGTCGCGAGCGCGAGGTCCTGACATGCAGCGACGGTGGGAATCGTGATCTGGCGCCGCCACTTCCCGATCTGGATCACGAGCGGAACGTTCGCGGTTGCCGGCACATTTCCGAGGACGAAGTGTCCGTTCTCGTCGGTGCGGGTCTGCGCCCACGAGCCGCCTTGCAGGCCGACCGCACAGGTAGCGCACTGAACGCCTTCAGTGAGCGGTCCGGGATCGCTGCGCGGAACGTAGACGTCGACACCGTAGAGCTTGAGCGTTCCGTTGGGCGCGAACACCGTTCCCGACACCGTCGTCGTCGGCAGCCCCTTCGAGCTGCAGTCGAACTGGAAACAGCCGAGCTCGGTGCACGCATCTTTGATCTCGAACGCGTCGACTTCGCCGGCGTCGACCTTGCCGCTGTGGTGGCCGCATGCGAACAACATCGCGAGAAGGAACGGCCAGCGCATAGGCATCACTTTACTAGTTTCTGGTCGACGTTGATCTCGCCGTTCGCAGGCCATGTGAGGTCGACACGTACCGGTGAGTAGTCCTTCAGCTTGAGCTCCAGGACCTTGGCAGACCCCATGTCGATACCGGAGATGGTGATGGGCGCCCGGCCCCGTAACTGCCCGTCGATGTAGATGTCTGCGCCGTCGGGGTTGGTGATGACGCGGAGCTTGCCTGTGATGGGATCCATGATGGCTTTCACCGGTACCTCCCCGCCAAGCTTGGGGATATCAACCGTCTCGACGTACGGCTTGTGCCGGGCGAGCTCGACTTTTACCTCGTGCCGCGTACCTACCGGTACGCTGTCGATCGACAGTGGGGTAGCGCCCGCGATCCGGGTCCCATCGAAGGTTACCTCCGCACCCGCCGGGACGGATTCGACACGGACGGTCCCGACGGTGGGTGCGCTGTCGCGCGAGGATTTAACGATGAAAAAAGTCACACCTGCCGCGACCGAAACGGCGAGAACCGCCGCGATCAGAATCTTGAACACACGACCGCCCGCGCCGCCGACCTTGTACTGCGCGCCGAGCTCGTCGGCTTCGAACAGCCGCAGCTGACCGGTCAACGTCATCGGCGTTGGTGGCGGCGCGCCGTAGGGACTGAGCTGATAGAGCGCGCCCGGCGTCACGTGCGACGGCGCAGGGGCGCCAGCGCCGGCTGGCCAGCCTCCAGCCCCCTGCTGCGGGGGATAGCCGTATGGCTGCGGGGGAGGGGCGCCAGCGCCAGCTGGCCAGCCTCCAGACTGCGGCGGATATCCAGGTTGCTGCGGATAGCCCGGTTGCTGCGGATAGCCCGGTTGCTGCGGGTATCCGGGCGGGTAATAGCCAGGTTCCGGCACGCCGTTGGGTGGTGTGTCGAGCGGCATGCCCGACGCATTCGCGGCATAGGCGTTGTAGGGCGCCGGGGGTCCCTGCGGTGGCAGTGGCGGCGAGTAACCGGGCGGTGGCGGCTGGCCCGGGCGCACCGGCTGAACACTCGGGTCACCCGGCAACGTGAGCGCGCCCGAATCTTCGTTGCGTGCGGGCGGCGGCATCGCAGGTCGCGGTGCCGTCGTGCGTGGTGCGGGCATCGCCTCCCTTGGATTCGCGCCAACGATCGCTTGCAGTGCGCTCTGCGCGGGCACGCCACCCGCGGGTGTCTTGCGCGACGCGCGCGGCTTGCGCAGCTCGCTCACTGCGGGCGCGTGGATCTTCGCCGCGAGCGCCGGTGGCGCCGAGCCGCGCTTGGCGGCGGCCTTGGGCTTGGCGTTTTCGCGGAAGTCGCGCAGGATCGTCGGTCCATCCTCGCCGTCCACCTCCTCGACCGGTTCCTCCTGCCCCGTGTCGTTGTCGGTCTCGAGGTTCTCCTCGGTGTCGTCCGCGCGCGGTGGTCCCGAAGACACGACCGTCGCATCGACGCCATCCTCGCCGGCGTTGTCCATGAGGAAGCCGGCCCCGAAATAACCGGGCGGCCCGCTCTGAATCATCGTGCTCTCGCCGACGTTGTCGAGCTCGCTCGGATCGCCGGGGAACATCGAGTCGCCAGTGCTCTGCTTGCGCCACAGCGGCGATCCGGGCGGCGAGCGATCGAGTCCGAGCAGACCGCTGTCCTCGGTGTTGCCGCCGCTGGGAGCGGGTTCGACCTGTCTCGTGACCTCGTTGAGATCACGTGCGCCCTTGGCAGCGGCGCGCGGCATCGACGGGATCGCAAGGGCCGGCTTTGCCGGACCGCGCAGCGGCACCGAAGGCGGCGCGGAGTCGATCGACATGGGCTTGGGCGCGGGCTTCGCCGCGACGGGCGCCGGCTTCGCGACGGGCTTCGGTGCCGGCTTGGGCGCCGACGAATCGCTCATGTCTGCCTGCCGCGTCACACGAGGTCCCGCGGCAAAGCCACCGGTCGGTTGCTTCACGCGCTTGGGTTCGGCGACAGGCTGCTTCGGCTTCAGATCCGCGACGCGGAAGATCACGCTGTTCTCGTCCTGCAGCTCCTCCTTGTCGAGGACCAGATCTTGGGTGGACAGCGTGTGCGTCGCGAGCGGGCCCTCGCGGACCTCGATCTCGGGATCTTCGGGGATCGCCATCGGTGCTCCGACGACGTGCTGGATCATCTGCACGACCTTCGCCGCGGTGAACACCGGCGAGTATGCGTGGAGGAACCGCTCGAGGTCGGTCGCGAAGTCACCCGCGCTCTGGTAGCGCTCGCGGCGATCGGCCTTGAGCGCGTGCATCACGATCTTCTCGAGCTGCGGCGGGATGCCCTTGCGCAGCGTCGATGGCGGCGCGATGTCAGCCTTGCGTGCCATCTCGAGCAGCGCGTGCAGATCCTCCTCGAGGTAGAGCATCTGCCCGGTGATCATCTCGTACAGCACGATGCCGGCCGAGAAGATGTCGCTGCGGTAGTCGATCTGATCGCCCCAGGCCTGCTCGGGGCTCATGTAGTAGTACTTGCCCTTGATCACGCCGACCGCGGTCTGGCGCGCCTTCATCGTCGCCTTCGCGATGCCGAAATCGACGAGCTTCACCTCGCCCGCGAAGCTGACAAGGACATTTTGCGGCGACACGTCGCGATGGACGATGCCGAGCGTCTTGCCGTGGTGATCTCGCTTGCGATGCGCGTGATCGAGCGCGTTCGCGATCTCCTTCCCGACGAATGCACAGACATCGAGCGGCATCTCGAAGCCGTCCATCTCCGAGCCCTTGCGCAGGATCTTGTAGAGATCCGCGCCGTCGACGTACTCCATGGTGATGTAGAACGTGTCGCCGACGCGGCCGAGATCGAACGTCTGCGCGATGTTCGCGTGGTTCAGCTGCACCGCGATCTTCGCCTCGTCGACGAGCATCTGGATGAACTGGTCGTCCTCCGCGAGGTTCGGATGGATCATCTTGAGCGCGACGTACTTCTCGAACCCGGCGATGCCCTTGGTCTTCGCGAGGTGGATCTCGGCCATCCCGCCAACGGCGACCTGCCGCACGAGTCGGTACGGACCGAACTGACGCTCAGCCACCTGTGACCCCGCGCGGCAGATCTACATCGACTGATTCGGGCGTCGGTCCTCCCTTTAACATCTCCGCCCCACCAGGATGCACGAACACACCGACGAGCCGCAGCGGAGTCTTCGCGCCACGGTCGAACGTACACACGACCTCGGTCGCGATGCCGTAGGCGACGTTGACGACGTAGCTCGCCGCCGCATTCGCGACCAAATACAGGCCGAGCCCCGCGCCATACGTCTTGCGATCGATCTGGTTCGGCGAGTGGATGCACTTCTCGATGTACGCGAGGATCGTGTTCTTCGCGAGCCGACCGAAGCGATCGCGTACCGCAATAGCGAACTTGTCCTCGGTAGCGGCGTAGCGGATCGACACCGGCCGCGGCGACTTCGTCTTCGTGCGGTCGTGCGGATCGATCTCCGCGAAGATCTGCTTACCGTCGGCGTCTACGGGCGCGTCGTAGAGCGCGTTCATCAGCAGCTCTTCGCATACCTGACCGATCGCGCTGCGCACCTGGCGGCGCATCTTCGATTCCTCCGCGAAATCGAGCACGTTCTGGATCGCCTTGCCGCGGCCCTCGAAATCGCTCAGACGTGCGTAGTGAACGTGGGTGCCTTCGGGCAGGTACTTCTCGATCCCGAAGATGTCGCCGGTGAGTAGCTTTTGCGCGGTGACGAACACGCCATCCTCGAGGTCGTCGCCGACCACGATGTGATTGATCCGGTCGTCGTGCAGGTACGTCGTCAGGTCGGTCAGCTTGGCTTGCGGCGTGACGATCGTGACGTGCGCGCGGTCGCGCAGCTTTGGCACGAGCGCCGCAAGCGCCTCGACGTTGCCACCCGCGGCCGCAAAAAAAACGTAACGATGTGGGATGACGTCGGCCGCGATTGCGGACGGACTTCGGACGGCATCGACTTCCGCTCCGGCGCGCTCGAGGGCAGCAACAATGCGACGAAGCTGATCGAGGTCCGAGGAGATCGCGAGAACGCGTCGCTTCGCCAAAACCATTTCGATTCTATCAGGGTCGCCGTGCGTTAGTACTGATAGAGCGCGGAGAGATACGCCCGGAACCCCTCGTAAGGGTTCGGCAAATACTCCAGGTGCGGCTCGTAGTCGAAGAAAGCGTCCGGTTGATACGTGTGGGCAAACAGCGCGTTGTAGATCGTGGCCCGCACGGCGAGCTTGGCGAGCGGGGTCCAGGTGAGGCCAAGCGACAGCTCCGCGATCGGCGGCAGGCGATCGAGCACGAGGTCCGTCGCGTTCACGGTCACAGGACTCGTCGGGTTTCCGGCGGCGTCGTACATGCTGCCGCGATAATCGACGAGTCGATTGGGATCCTCGGCCGCACCAACGACCTTGAGGTTCGTGGTCGCGACCACCTTATCGGTGACCAGATTGAAGACCGTCGCAAGGCTGAACCAGTGCTCGGGTAGCGACTTGAGCGCGCCGCGATCGGCCGTCGTCCCCCGCATCCAGGTGTAGCCAAGCTCGATGCGATGGCCGCCCTGGACGTAGAGCTTGCCAAGGAACTCCGCCGACGAGATCGCGCGGTCACCTGAGTTGGAGTAGTTGCCGGCCGTGACCTGGATCAGGTTGGTCAGGCGCGTGTAGCTACCGTCGATGCGGAACGAGAGCTCGCGAATGCGGCGCTCGCCCTTGAACACGCGAGCATTGACTTCGACCTGCGTCGCGTCGGACTTCTCGACGTTGAGGTCGGGCCGACCGGCGATCTGCACCGCTTCACCGTTGGAGCTCGTGTTGTTGAACACGGGGGGGCGGAAGCCCTGCGTGTAGTTGATCTTGGCGTGCCAGTTCTGGATGAAGTTGTAGACGATGGTGCCAGCGACGGTGATGTCAGCCGGGTAGCTCACCGAGCCGAGCGCATCAGGCGCGACCTGCACGCGAGCGCCCGCGTCGAGGATCAGCTTCTTGTTCGGACGGTACTGCGGTGCGGCGTAGGCGCCGAGCACGGTGCGATCGGCGGGAAACGCAAACGTCAGCGGGCAGCCCGCGACCGGCACGAGCGTCATCGTCGTCGCGTCGTACTTGCGCGGGCACAAGATCGGCAGGCGCGTGAGGTCGTAGGGTGCGCTGAAGTCAGACTGGCTGCCGGTCCCCTGGCGCGAGGTCGTGGTGTCGTCGGTCTTCCACTCGTGGAACGCCTCCGCGCCGTACAGCACGCGGAACTCCTTCGACGCCTCGATGTCGCCATCGACCGCCGTGCCGATGCGATAGCTCGTGAGGTTCGTCGCGAAGTTGAGGCCGCCCTGGATCAGGGAGCTCGGCGCGAGGACTTGCAGCGGCGAGAATGCGCGCACGAACTGCTGCGCGTATACACGCGCGGTGATGCCCGCCGTGCCCTTCGCAAACCGATCGCGGTACTCGGCGACCGCGTAGCGATCGAACGAATCGAACCGGCTCGCGCGCGAGACCTTCTTGCCGTCGACGCAGGCGGCGCCCGTACACACGCGGTCCTCGGAAAGATCCTCGCGCACCGGCTCGCCCGACAGACCGAACGGCTTGTACATCCGACCAAACGGCGCCGACACGCGGAGTTGCAGCTTGCCGAACGTGAGCTTGCCGCTCAGGTTGACGATCACGGACTGCTTCTCCTCGGATCCCGTCAGCGGGCCGTAGGTGTTCGCAGAGTTTGGCTGCGGTAGCGGCTGGTGAAACAGCAGCAGCGGCATATCGAGGTTCGCACCTTGATAGGTCTCGACGCTGCCGTGCGCGAACAACTTGAGCTTGCCGTTGGCGACATCGGACTTTCCCGCCATCACGTACGCGCGCGACATCAAGCGGTCGCCCTTGCCGTTGCCGATCGCCGCTCCCATCTCGACGCCCTCGACGTCCTCGGCGTCCTTCGTGATCACGTTGAGGATACCGAGCAAGGAGTTGGAGCCCCACAGCACGCCACCCGGGCCGGTGATCATCTCGACGCGCTTGATCAGCTCCATCGGCTGCACGCGGGAGATCGTCGGCGTGTTGAGGAACGGATCGAACAGCGACAGGCCGTCGTGGAGGAACTGAACAGCTTGCACCTGACCGCGCACGAGCGCCTGCGGGAAGTTCGAGTGCGCGAGCCCGATTCGCATCCAGCCCGGCACCGTGTCGGCGAGCTCGCCGAGATCCTGGAACTGACGCTCACGGATCTCGTCGGCGGTGACGACCGTGACGATCGCGGGTGCCTCCTGGACGGTGGTCACACCCTTGGCGGCGGACTGCACGATGTTTGCGAGGTCGAGCGCTTCGTCCTGGTTCGCGGCATCCGCGGCGTCGCCGGTATCGAGGACGATCGTCGGGATCTCGACATCACCAACGCCGGCGGCAGCGATGCGCGTGGCGGCGAGAAAGAGCGCGGCTGCGAGGACCTTCCCGACGATGTCGGGACGAGAACCCCGGACCTCGCCCTCCAGCCCCTCCCACCAAGCCGGGGTCACGGCGTACCTCCTTGCTGCGACTTGATCAGATCGACGCGGTCATTGATCGCGTCCGTCGGTGCAGCGGTGCCGAGCGGGCGATCCGAGCCGATGCCGACCGCCTGCAGCTGTGCAGCCGGTACACCGAGACTGACGAGGAGCTCCTGGATGACGCGGGCGCGCTGCTGTGCGGTCTGCTTGTCGCGTGCCTTCTGCGCCTTGATCGCCGCGGTGCCGGTCGCCTTCGTGCCGAGCGCGACGTGGACCTCGATACGGATGTTGAGCTTGCGGTTCTTGATGATCGCGGCTGCCTGCGTCAGCAGCGTCCTCGCGAGCGGGGTCAGCTTCGTGCTCTGCCGCTCGAAGCTGATCGTCTGACCCTTGAGGTCGATGCGATCGGGCCGCTCCTCGGGACCGTTCGTCGCGCGCACGTCCGGGCAGCCGTCGTCGTCCTCGAAGCTGTTGACCGTCTCGGCATCGTTGGGGCACTTGTCGGCAGCGTCCTCGAGTCCGTCGCCGTCGTTGTCCTCGTCGGGACAACCATCGTCGTCCTCGAAGCCGTCGACGTCTTCGCTGTCGTTCGGACACTTGTCAGCGGAATCGGGGACACCGTCGGTATCGTTGTCACGCTCGGGGCAGCCATCGCTGTCCTTGAAGCCATCCTTGTCCTCGGGCTCGAGCGCGCAGTCATCCTCGTCGTCGGGGATGCCGTCACCGTCGTTATCGGGATCGGCGCAGCCATCCTCGTCCTGGAAGTCGTCCTTGTCCTCGGCCTCGTCGGGACAGACGTCGACCGAATCCGGGATCCGATCGCCGTCGTGATCGTTGCGGCCCGGTGCGGCGATGCCAGCGGGCTGCGGCGACCACACGAGGCCCGTCGCGATCCGGAAGTCGTCGCCGCGCGCGCCGACCTGACCGGTACCGATCGTGACAGTCGCGGTGACATCTGCCGAGATGCGCAGGAATGCGCCGAGCGTCGCGAGGACGGTGAGGTCGCCTTTGCCCGCGCCCTTCCAATAATCTTCGGAGTCCAGCGAGCGGCAGGACAGGCCGTTGAAGCGGTGGCACTTCCCATAGCCAACCGAGCTAGGCAGCGGCGCGAGCAGCGTGAGCTCGGCGGCGGCGATCGCGCGCGGCGTGATCTCGTAGGTGCCACCCGCGCCGGCGAGCAGCTCGGAGCCAACGTCGAGGAAGACTTTAGCGTCGGCGGCGGTCATCGCCGGATCCGACGTGTCATAGGCTTCGAGCACCGTGCGGTTGCGAATCCGCGCACCGAGGTTCGCGATGACCTTGGTGTGATGGATGCGATCGGGGCGCCACTCGAACGCGACCTTCGGCTCGTAGACGAGGTTGCGATCGCCGAGCAGCATCTGATCGTCGCCAAACGGCAGCGCGACGGTGCCGACCGCAGTGACCGCGATTGCGGGG
>JAYVWH010001187.1:0-4395 GCA_043786265.1 Kofleriaceae bacterium
GGCATTGCCACACTATGTGGTCAACACTATTCTGTCGCGCCTTTCGAGGGGACTCATGAGCACCACCGCCGTCGCAGCATCATCCAAAGCGCTGACCAAGAAGGAGCTGAAGAAGTTTCAGGAGCTCCTCGATGAAAAACGGAAGGCGGTGCTGGAGCGGGCTCGCCAGACGTTGTCCGTCGAGAACATGGCTCTCGATACCAATGACCTGCCAGACGAGATGGACCTGGCGTCCAGCGAGTACCTGCAGTCGTTCGAGTTTCGCCTCCGTGGTCGCGAGAAGAGCCTGCTGTCCAAGCTCGACCTCGCCCTCAAGAAGATCGAGGAGGGCACGTTTGGCGTCTGCGAGGTCTGCGAGGAGCCAATCGGCAAGAAGCGCCTGGAAGCGCGGCCCGAGACGACTCTGTGCATCAAGTGCAAGGAAGACCAGGAGCGCGAAGAGCGCACGATGGGCTGAGACAGACCGGTTTTGGCCGAAACGCCAGGGCCCTCTGCTCGTACTAACGACATGACGGACCCACCGGATCGCCGCAAATTCCTCAAGCTCGCCACCTGCGGGCTCGGGGCCGGCATTGGCGCAGCCGTCGGGCTGCCCTCGCTACTGCTCGTTGTCGAGCCGGCGAAGCGGCAGACCGTGACGACGCCCAAGGATCCGATCGAGATGGGCGATCCCGCCCGACTCGGCGCCGACTGGCAGCGCATGGATGTCGTCGCACCCGTGATTCGCGATGGCTGGGTTAGCGCGCAGAACGTGGTGCTCGGGGCGGCGTACCTGAGGAAGCGCGACAAGATCGAGGCGGTGTCCGCCGTGTGCCCGCATCTGGGCTGCGCGGTCGGCTACCTACCCGACAAGAAGAGCTTTCTGTGCGCGTGCCATGACAGCGTGTTCTCGGACAACGGCGACAAGGGCACCGGCCCCGCGCAGCGCGGGCTCGATCCGCTGCCGATCGACGTCGTCGACGGCCGACTCCGGCTGACCTGGGTCCGCTACAAGCTCGACACCGCGAAGCGAGAGCCGGCGTGAGCGGCGAGCTCATGGCGATCATCGACGCGATGGCTCAACGCGAGCTTCGCAAGTTTCGTCTGAGCGTTCCGACCGCCGGCGTGAGCGGCGAGCTCATCGACGGCGCGCCGGCGAGTTATCCACACGAGCTGCGCGAGTTGCGTCTGACCCCTCCCGGTGCGTCGTGAGCTGGTTCACCGCGCGGCTCGGCGGTGCGCGTGCGCCTGCCACGGTTCCCGCACCCTCGTTCGCGTACGTCGCAGGCTGGGTGCTCGTAATGCTGCTCGTCGTCGAGGCAGTAACTGGCGCCGCACTCGCTGCGTTCTACGCCCCGTCGACGACCGATGCGTGGGCCTCCGTCGCCTACGTCCAGGATCAGATGCCGGGCGGCTGGTTCGTACGCGGCCTTCATCATCATGGAGCGAGCGCGCTCGTGATCGTCTCGGGCCTGCACCTGGTGCAGACCGCGATCTGGGGCAGTCATAGAAAGCCGCGCGAGCTCGTGTGGTGGCTCGGCATCGTGCTGCTGTTGCTCGTGCTCGCCTTCGCGATCACCGGCTACGTGCTCCGATGGGATCAGGCGGGCTACTGGGCGAACCAGATCGAGATCGGCATCGCCGCGGGCACGCCCGTGATCGGTGCTTCGATCAAGCAGCTCGCGATCGGCGGTAACGAGTACGGCAACCTCACGCTCACGCGGTTCTACGCGCTGCACGTCACGCTACTGCCGGCGATCGTCACGTTGCTCGTCGTCGGTCACGTCGGCATCGCGCGCCGCATCGGTGCGACGCCGCGGTGGGATCACAAGTCCGGAAGCACGCCGCGCTGGCCGCAGCAAAGCGTGCGCAACGTGATCTCGATGGCAGCCGTGTTCGCCGCACTGCTGGCGTACAACCTCAGCCAGCAGGGCGCCGATCTTGCCGCGCCCGCCGATCCGACCGCCGCCTACGACGCGCGCCCGCTCTGGTACTTCCGCTGGCTGTTCGCGCTGCGCCACCTCGCGGGCTCGGCCGAGCAGCTCGTCGCGATGGCAGTGCCTGCGCTACTGATGGGCTACCTGATCGCACTGCCGATGCTCGATCGGCGTCCGGACCCGCACCCGCGCAAGCACGTGCTCGCGTTCGCGTCGCTGATCGGCGTGCTCTCGTTCATCGGTCTGCTCACGCTGATGTCGGTGCTCGCCGACTCGAGCGACGACGCCTACACCGCGCGTGTTCACAAAGAGGAGATGCACGCGCAGCGGCTACGCGCTCTCGCGGCCAAGAATGGCGTGCCCTCGACCGGACCGCAGGACCTGCTCGCGACGCAGCCGATGTATCGCGCACGCGTCCTGTGGAAGCAGCGCTGCGCCGGCTGCCACGATGCGACGAGCAAGGATCGCAAGGGACCGATCATCACGGTGGGCCACGGTTCGCGCGAGAGCCTCAAGGCGTTTCTCCACGCCCCGAGCGACGACGCGTTCTGGGGCCGCACCAAGCTCGCCAAGACCGACGACGCGATGAAGCCGGTCGAGATCGCGCCGAACGAGATGGTTGATCTTGTCGAGCTGCTGTACGCCGAGAGCGGTGCGACCGACGTCGATCAGACCAAGCGCGACCGCGGCAAGACGCTGTTTGGCAACATCTGCAGCGACTGCCACAGCCTGGAAGATGGGATCGCCGGCGGCAGCGGCCCCGGCCTCGCCGGCCTGAAGAGCCGCGAGTGGTTCACGGGTTACATCGGCAACCCGAAGGCCGCCATTCACATGGGCGAGCGCAGTGAAATGCCGCGTTTCGATCGCGAGCTGACGATCGTCGAGCGCGACCAGCTGGCCGAGCTGCTGGTGTGGATGCGCACGCACTCGCAGGCCGACCGCGACCGCCTCGGCCCGCTCTGATTTCCTTGGGTCAATCGACCTCCGCGCCGCCTCCGGCGCCGCTGTCACTTCCTTGGGTCGATCCGACGCTTTTATTCCCGAGGCCTGACCGCGTCAAGTGCGCGCAACGCCTGGAAGATCGCAGTTTAAATACAATTCATCCGATGTCCGTTGTTAGGCGTAATGAGGGACATCGTGGATACCCGCTACCGCGTCGAGCAAAAGCTGGCTGTGGGTGGGTTCGGCGCCGTTTACCGGGCGACCGATACCGTGATCGGCCGGCAGGTGGCCCTGAAGATCTTGCACCGCGAGCTCGCCGGTGACACGAGCGTGGACGCGCGGTTTCGCCGCGAGATCGCCGCGCTCGCCAAGCTCAAGAGCACGCACACGCTGACGATCTACGATGTCGGCGAGACCGACGACACGCTCTACTTCGTGATGGAGCTGCTGCGCGGCGAGAGCCTGCACGAAGTGTTCGAGCGCACAGGGCCGCTGGCGTGGCGCCGGCTCGCGCACATCGCTCGCGGCGTCTGTAGCTCGTTGCGCGAGGCGCACGCGTTTGGCATCGTCCATCGCGACCTCAAGCCGGCGAACATCTTTCTCGAGAAGCACGGCGTCGATGTCGATCACGTGAAGGTCCTCGACTTCGGCATCGCGAAGATCCTCGCGAGCAGCGATCTCGAGAACCGCGATCTCACGCGCCATGGCCAGATGGTTGGCACGTTCGATTACATGGCGCCCGAGCAGATGATCGGTGGCGCGTGCACCAGCAAGAGCGACATGTTCACGCTCGGCGTCGTGCTCTACGAGATGTTGACCGGCGGTCGCCCGTACGGCTCCGCGCAGGGCCCTGCGCAGATGCTGATGGCGCTGATGCAGCACACGCCGGTCCCGCTCACGGGTGTTCCGCCGGGGCTGTCGCGCGTCATCATGAAGTGCCTGTCGCGTGAAGCGAAGAACCGCCCCGATGTCGATCAGCTCGACGAGGTCCTCGAGAGTGTCCTCGCGGATGACGGCGCGTTCAGCGATGCCGACGAGCCAACGCTGATCGTCGCGCAGTCACCGCGCCCGCTTGCCGCGCGTCAGCCGCGCGCGACCCAGCCGCGTGGATCCAAGGACGCCGCGTCACTCTCGGGCGGTTACGAATCGGTATCTGCATCATCGGGGACACGCTCGCGCGATGTGATGCCATCGGTGATGGTGCCGCGCGACGTTCCGTTTGCACCAACGCTGCAGCAGCCGGCGCAGATCGCACGGGGCTCCGAAGCGACGATCGCGCGCGACATCGAGCTGGCGCTCGCCACGACCATGTCGAGCGAGGTCGACGCCGATGCCTTCATCGCGAAGGGCACGGATGCACCGCGCCGTGCGTCGCTGACTCGCCTGCCTCGCATGCCCGCCCTCGCCGTTGGGTTCCAGCCGTCGGCGCCAGTCCCGACCTCGAAGACGCGCCTCGCCGCAGGAACTTCACCGATCGCGAACGAGGGTGAAGCCCTTGCCCTGGTCGTCGAACAGCGCGCGATCAAACTACGCACCG
>JAYVWH010001188.1:0-4523 GCA_043786265.1 Kofleriaceae bacterium
ATTCGGCCGAGCTCGGTTGCCGCTCGTGCCACGACGGCGCGAAGTACACCGACAACACCAAGCACGACTTCAAGGCAGCGACGCTGCTCGAGGCTGACACCCCGAGCCTGATCGGCCTCGCGGCAGGCGCGCCTTACTATCACGATGGCAGCGCCGCAACGCTCGAGTCGCTCCTGCGTGATCGCGGGAAGGTGCACGGCATGGCGGAGACCGCAAAGCTGTCGGACAAGCAGGTCGCCGACCTGATCGCGTTCCTCGAGACCCTGTAGTCGCGTACGATCGCCCGGTGGGATCATCTATGTGTCGGACCGCGGCGGGAACGACGACATCTACGTGGCAACGCGATAACTACGACGACGCGCTCGTGTAGTTGCGGATCGCGCTGCGCCACACGATGCGGCTGATCAGGAGCATCACGATCGAGCCGGCGATCGTTGCCAGCGCGGTGCGCGAGTCGAGGCGGCCGAGCAGGGCCATCGCAGGAAAGGTGGTCATCACGGCGACCGGGATCACGAACGTGAAGAACATCCGCCACACGCCCTTGAAGATGTGGACGGGCCACCGCGCGGTATCGAAGATCGCGCCGAGCAGATAGATCAGGTTGTCGAGACGGACGACCCAGAACGAAGCGGCCGCGCAGATGATCCACAGCGAGTACATCGCTGCCACACCCGCAACAAACAGCACGAGGCCGAGTGCGATCTCCGCGGGACTTGGCGCATACCCGCGCTCGTAGAACGCATAGCTCGCGAGTCCAACCGCGCCCAGCAAGTCGAACAGCTTCTCGACCTCGTAGCTGTGCGCGGAGATCATGAACTGAGCGTCGAGCGGCTTGAGCAGGACGTAGTCGAATGATCCGCTGCGAATCTTCTCGACGAGCGCCACGAGCGACGGGCTCACGACGCCTTCGAGGACGGCCTTGACGCCCATGAAGTACGCCATCACGACCAGCGCCGACGAGCGGTCCCAGCCCGCGACGGTCGTCCGCTGATCGAACAGCACGAGCAGCGGCAGCATCGCGATCCCGATCCACGCGATCGACATCACGACCTGGATGATGAAGTTCGCGCGATACGCCATCGCCTGCGACACGCTTGTGCGTAGCTGGATGCCGAGCACGCCGAGATAGCGGCTCATCCGCCCACCGCCTCGAATCGGCGGACACCGGCGCGCCACACCGAGAGCGCCATCACGACCGCGACGATCGCCCAGGCGACCTGGCGCGCGAGCAAGCTGGCGACGTCGCCGCTGCTGAGGTGGTGCATCATCAGCTCGACGGGCGCGCCGAGCATCGCGTGGAACGGCAGCCACTTCGCGACGTTCGAGATCGCCTTGGGCAGCAGGTCGAGCGGTAGCAAGTAACCGGACAGCAGCGACCACACGCCGAAGTAGAAGTTGATCACGCCGAACGTCTGCGTCAGCCAGAACGCGAGCCCGCCGAGTGAGAACATGATCCCGAACGTGATCAGCCATGACAACACGAGCGATGGCAGCAACAAGGCTAGCTGCAGTGGCTCGGTCGTCAGCGCGCTCGCCCCCGAGCTCAGCAGCAGGACGACGCACAGGGGGAGGGCGATCAGCGAACGGAACGGCAGCGCCGCTGCGTGGCTGACGGCGTAGGCGATGAACGGATGGATTGGCCGCAGCAGCCGCATCGACAGGATGCCCATCCGCACCTCCTCGGCCATCTGGAACGCGACCCAGTTGCCGGTCAGGTTGCGGACGATCAGGACCGCCATGTAGTAGGCGACGAAGTCCGACGACGTGTACTGCTGGAACGGTGCTTCGGCCGCCACACTCGTCCAAAGCGCGAGCATGATCAGCGGCATCGTCGAGGTCAGCATCCAGACCAGGAACTCGGCGCGATACGCGACGGTCTCGGCAACGCCGACCCGCATCAAGGTCGGAATCGCGCGCAGCGTGCGCGAGAACGACGACCTCACTGCGTTCCCGCCGCAGCCTTCGCTCGTCCGAACATCTGTCGCAACACGTCCTCGAGCGGTGGATCCTCGATCGCGAGGTCGGCGGCTTTCAGCGTGCCGAGCAGGTGACCGACCACACTGCCGAGGTCGCTCTCGCCGACCTTCAGCGTGACCCGCTGCGCTTCCTTCTTCATCACGGTGCCGAGCTTCGCGAGCTCCTCGTCGGGGACCGCGGCGACGAGCGTAAAGGACACTCGCTTGTCAGGGTCGCGCGTCTTGATGAGTGCACGTAAATCGCCGTCGTGGATCAGCTTGCCCTGATCGATCACGATGATCCGAGGGCACAGCGCGACCACGTCGTCCATGTAGTGCGACGTCAGCAGTACGGTTGCTTCGTGCTTCTGGTTGTAGCTGCGGACGAAGTCGCGAATCGCGACCTGCATCGCGACGTCGAGGCCGATTGTCGGCTCGTCGAGAAACAGCGTCGTGGGACCATGAAGCAGGGCGGCCGCAAGCTCGCACTTCATGCGCTCGCCGAGTGAAAGCTGACGTGCCGGCTTGTCCACGAGGTCGCCGAGCTCGAGCAGCTCGGTCAGCTCGCCGAGCGCCTTGTCGAAGTCGGCCTGCGGCACGTCGAAGATCGCGCGGTTCATCGCGTACGTCTCGGCGGGTGGGAGGTCCCAGATCAGCTGCGACTTCTGCCCCATGACGAGCGTGATCTTGCCGAGCAGCGCGGCCTCGCGCTTGAACGGCACATGGCCCGCGACTTCCACCTCACCGCTCGTCGGATGGAGCAGACCGGACAGGACCTTGAGCGTCGTGGTCTTACCGGCGCCATTGGGACCGAGGAAACCGACGCGCTCACCGCGCTCGATCGTGAAGCTGACCCCATCGACTGCCTTGACCGTGTCGTACTTGCGATGGAACAGCGACTTCATCGCCGCAGCGAGCCCGGGCGGTCGCTTGTGCACCTTGAAGTGCTTGGTGAGCTCTCGGGCGCGGATCATGTCAGGTCTTCTTGGCGAGATCGCCGATCGTCTTGAGTGGTAGCGCGTCGACCGACTCTCCATCGAGCATCGTCTCGAGGAGGTGCGCGCCCACCTTGGCGAGCTGGGTCAGACTGGTGATCCGCTCCGCGATCAGCGTGCGCCGCGCGTCGCGCGCCTCGCCGAGCTCCTCACCCGCCTTCTCGAAGTGCTCCGACGCTGTCTTGATCCAGTTCAGCTCGCGCTCGCGGAACACGCGCGACACCATCTTCCAGATCGATGTCTCCGGTTCGTAGTGCTCGCGCCGCTCGCCGACCACCCACGCCTTCTTCACGATGCCCCACTGCAGCAGCTCGGTGAGCAGCATCGACACCCCGCCGGTCGATATGCCCAGTCGCTCGCCGAGATCCGCTGCGGTCAGCGGGTGGTCCTCGAGATACAGCACCGCCCACATGCGGCCCATGTTGCGCTTGAACCCCCAGCCCTCGATCAGCGCGCCGACGGCATCCGCGACGTGCAGCACTGCGGGATCGACCGGGTCCTTGCCGGGCGGAGTCATCTACTTCTTGCGATCGTCGTCGGTATCGGGCGGCGCCTGGACAGCGGGCTGCTCGCGCGTCACGACGCGTGCGATGTTGCCACCCTCGGTCGGGAGCTTGGCGAGCACGGAGTGCTCCTGGCGGCGGCGATTGATGATCTCGACGATCTCGCGCTGCGACAGCCCGCCCGACGGGCGAATCGTGACGCTGGTCTCCTTGCCGCTGCGCAGCTCACGCGCGGTGACGGCGAGGATCGATTCGACATCGACGGTCATCACCAGCTCGAGCCTGACCGAGCCGGCGGGGCCGGGTGGCAGATCATCGAGCACGACCTGTCCGAGCTTGCGGTTGCCTTTGAGGTCGGTCGACTCGCCCTGGTAGAGCTCGATCGAGACGAACTTCTGGTTCTCCGACGTGGTCGCGAATAGCTTGCGCGCGCGCACCGGCAGCATCGAGTTGCGCGGGATCACCACCGAGAACCCGCTATCGCCGACTTTGATGCCGAGATCGTGCGGTGTGACATCGAGCAGTGCCGCGTCGTCGGCGTCTCCGGACAAAATGCCGCCGTATGCGGCCGCGCCGAGTGCGACGACCTCATCGGGGTTCGCGCCCTTGGACGGCTTGCGTCCGAACAGCTTCTCGACCGTGCGCTGCACCGCGGGCCAGCGTGTCATGCCACCGACGAGCAACACCTCTTCGACGTCCGTGGCCTCGAGGCCGGCATCGGCGATCGCGCGGCGACACGGCGCCATCACGCGATCGAGCAGATCCTGCGTCAGCTGCTCGTACTCGTCGCGGGTCACGGTCCGCTCGTAGTTGATCGGTGCGCCGTGCTGATCGTTCGCGAGGAACGGCAGCTGGATCACCGTCTCATTTGCCGACGACAGAGCTTTCTTCGCGGTCTCGGCCGCCTCGCGCAGGCGGGACAGTGCCATCGGCACGCCGGTGAGGTCGACGCGATACAGATCGAACACCTCGTCAACGATCCGCTCGAGCATCCGGCGATCCCAGTCCTCGCCGCCGAGCGCGCTGTCGCCACCGGTAGCGAGCACCTCGAAGATGCCGTTCTCGACCGA
>JAYVWH010001189.1:0-7136 GCA_043786265.1 Kofleriaceae bacterium
GTGAGCGCCTTGGTGACGCCGAACACCACGATGAACGACAGCACCGCGGTCTTCGCCGCGAGATGGAACTCGGTCCCGGCGATCGCCGGCAGGATCGACCGCTCCATGCCGACCATCGCGCCGACGAACGCGTTGACGACCACGAGCAGCGAGAACTGCGCCAGGTTCGGACCGAGCCCGAGCCGGACCGGGCTCGAACCCGTCACACGCGTCGGCCCTGGTTGAACCGCATGATCCGCATGCCCTTCGAGGTCGCGAACTCGCGATAGGCATCCACGTCGGCTTCCTGCGGATCGACGACGCATGCGATCCCCTGCCCTCCGCAGCCGAACAAGTACGCCGCGCACCCGATCTCGAAACGATAGAACGGTTTGAAGATCATCACGCACCTCCCGTCGCGGTGGGCAACCCCGCAGCGCGCCACTCGGCAACGCCATCCTCAGTGCGGGTCGCGCGCAGACCACGCTTCTTCAGCTCGGCGACCGCTTCAAGGGCATATACGCAATACGGCCCACGGCAGTACGCGACGATCTGCTTGCGCTTCGGTGCGTCGTCACGCGCCCAAGATCTGAGAGCGTCGAGCGGCACGGAGACGGCACCCGCGATGTGCCCTTGCTCGAACTCCTCGGCTGGCCGGACATCGATCACCACGACGGTGCCCGCTTCCATCCGACGCGCCAGCTCGTCGCGACCGATCGGCTCGAACCCCTCCGGATCGCCGAGGTACTCGCGAGCCACCGCCGGAAGCTCGGCGAGCTGGATCTCCGCGGTGCGCCGCAATGCGAGCCACAGCTCGATCACGGCAGGAGCCGCGAGCCGGTAGTGGATGCGTTGCGCTTCGCGCCGTGTCTCCACCAGGTGCGCCGCCAGCAACACCTGGAGATGCTGCGAGGCGTTCGCGACCGACATCTGAGCTTCCTTCGCCAGGGCATCGACCGAGCGCTCGCCCTGCGCGAGCAGGTCGATAAGCTCAAGCCGCCCCGGGGCAGCGAGCGCCTTACCGATGCGCGCAAATTGTTCGTAGATGCGTTGCTTCGCCGCGCGGCTTGACATTCAAGTACTCAATTGATTACCAGACCACGCGGCACGCGTCCAGCTGCTTCCGTTGCGAGACCTCTGCGCTCGTCAGCCGGGCGATTCCTAGGCGAGAGCGTCTGGCACGTTCCTCACCGACAGGTGCTCCCGGTAGCTCGTCAAAGTGGTCGCGATGCTGCCGGTGCGGTCGCCTGCCACGCGGTCATGCCACCGCGCATCGACGCGACGCGGGTGAAGCCACGCGCGACGAGGGCGAGGGTGGCCTTCCCGGACCGCCCACCCGAGCGACACACGAGCACCAGGGGACGGTCACGCGCGACGTCGGCCAGATGCCCGGGGATCTCGCGCAGCGGGATCGCATCGGCTTCGTCGATCTTCGCCAGATCACCGCGCAGCTCGTCGGGCTCGCGTACGTCCACCACCGTCACGGCGGATAGGTTCGCTCGCACCCATTCAGGATCGATCTCCGGGATCCCGGATGAGCTGACCTCGACGGGCGCCCATCTTCGGGACGGGCTTGGGGCGAACGAGATCGGGTCATACCCGCATTGCAGGTTCCGTGGCACCGCACGATCGATCTGCTTCGGGTACGCGAGGTTCAGGTCGTCCATGATCGCGACGAAGTCCGCCTCCGACTTCCCACCTCCGAGTCGCGGATTGCACCGGCGCTCCTCGTCCACGGTGGTCACCGTTCGTCCCCGATAGTCGTGCGCCGGATAGAGCAACGTCGAGGCCGGGAGCGTGAACAGCTTGTCGACGACCGACCGGTACAGCGTCGGCGCACTACCTTGCTGGAAGTCGGTCCGACCGCACCCCCGGATCAGGAGCGCGTCTCCGGTGAACGCCATCGCGTGGTCCAGCGTGACGTACGTCAGGCAGCCCGACGTGTGTCCTGGTGTCTCCCGCACTTCGAGTCCATAGCGCCCGAAATGAACGACATCCCCTTCCTTGACGAGGTCATCGGCGCATCCGACCCCGGCACGCTCCGATAGGACGGTCCGGGCATGCAGCCGGCTGCGCAACGTTCCGGTCGCAGTGACGTGGTCGGCGTGGACGTGGGTATCGAGTGCATACTTCAGCGAGAGGCCGAGCTCGCTGATCAGGCCAAGGTCGCGCTCGATCTGCTCCAGTACCGGGTCGATGATCACCGCTTCCTTGGTGGCCTCGTCGGCGAGCAGGTAGGTATAGGTGGAGGATTCGGCATCGAAGAGCTGGCGAAACAGCATGGTGGTCCTGTTGAGTGATGAGAGCCGCTTACGAGGGGGAAGGGTTTCAATGCTCAGCCGGAAAGCAACTGCGGCAGCTCCGCGCCGAGGATCACGAGCGCGATGGCCAGCACGAACCAGCCGAACCAACGGCGAAGCTTGGTTGGTGGCACGCGCCCGCCAATCACGGTGCCCACCACGCTGCCGATGATCGCCGCTGCCAGGACCGCACCGATAACGCGCATGTCAAGAGAGACAGCGCCCACGGTCGCCCCGAACGCGACGAACGAGTTCATCGCGATCACCATGAGCGAGGTTGCGATCGCCTCCGGCATCGACAAGCCGACCAGGACGACGAGCGCCGGAACGATCACGAATCCGCCGCCCGCACCGACGAAGCCAGTGATCGCGCCGACCACCAGGCCTAGCGCGACGAGGCTAGCAAGCGAAGCTGTCCGTAGCGCCTCTCTGCCACGAGGACGGAGCATCGCAAGCGCGGCGATGAGCATCATGACACCGAAGGCGATCAGCAAGACGTTCGGCGCGACGAGACGCGCGAGCCGCCCCGAAGCGTACGCGCTGACCATCGACGACACCCCGAACACGAAACCGATCCGGATCTGGACGCGCTTCGCGCGTAGATGCGGGACCAGCGCCACAACGCTCGTCACGCCGACGATCAGCAGCGAGCTGGTGATCGCGGCGTGCGCCTCGACTCCGAAGATGTAGTGGATCGTCGGAACGGTCAGGATCGACCCACCACTGCCAAGGAGACCGAGCGAAATGCCGACTAGCACGGCTGCGCAGATGCCAAGGACGAACACCATGGATATAGGTGCAAGAGAGCCGCCGCCCGAGCAAAGGGTTCGCGTCCACCGCGCGAATCCTTCGCCTCGGCGTTGGCTCTCATGTCGCAGGAAGCGAGCGATGCCGAGCCGCCGCGCCCACCGAGCGCCCGTCGGGCTTCCCTCGACGACGAGGCGACGCTCCGGGTCGAGACGGCGGTCGAGGAGTCGCGGGGCGCCGAGCTCAAGCTCGGAGACGCGGTGACCGTCGAGGTTAATAGCGCCAATCTCGCCGGAACGATCGGCGAGCCGTCGCCAACCGTGGATATCGCCTCACGGGCGTTCGTGGTCAAGATCGATCTGCGCGCGCCGTTCGCGCTTAGACCGGGCACGTTCGCGCGGGTCGGATTTCAAGTGGGTGTTCTCAGAGCTGATCGATTACGCGTACGAGCCGTTTCCGGACCTCCGTCGCGATTTCTACCAACCGCGGATCATGCGCAGCCATCGTCTGGGACGGATCGATCGCCACGACGGTCGCGCCACCGCCATCGCGCTCGTAGACGATAACGTTGCATGGCAGCATCACGCCGACCTCGAGCATCACGCCGAGTGCCTGGTGGGCGAGCGCCGGGTTGCACGCTCCGAGGATCTTGTAGCGCCGGAACCGCAATCAGCCGATCCCATCTGGAACTGGGAGCCACCTGCAGTTGGAAGGACTCACTCACTTGCCAAAGATCCTGCGAATCGCTGCGGTGATACCCGGGCTCGCATGCTTGGACGCCGCGTTGGTCGAGACGGCATCACGACACGCACAGCGCTCGGGCTTCGGGACGTGGCCGAGGACCTGCTCGACGTGAGCCCCGCACCCGGCCCAGGTTGCCTTGTGGCACTTGTTGCATTGCACGGCACGACACATGAGGATACTCCTTCCTACGTGGGAGCCGTCCACACCGCCGGGGGTTCGCAGAATCGGCCGCGACGGGTAGACTGCGACTCAGATGGAACGCTCCGACGAGGATCTCGTGACGGCCGCCCGCGGCGGAGACCGTGCGGCGGTCGAGGAGCTGCTCGCGCGCTACGAGCCGAACATCTATCGGTTCGGCCTCCGGATGTGCGGCAACGAGGATGCCGCACGCGAAGTGCTACAGGAGACCCTGCTCGCGGCCTTCCGCTATCTTCCGGGCTTCCGCGGCGATGCCGCGCTATCGACGTGGCTGTATCAGATCGCGCGCAGCTTCTGCATCAAGCAGCGCCGAGGCCACCACCCGACCCGCTCCATCGACGAAGACGGCGCGGCCGAGCTCGTCGATCCTGCGCCGCAGCCCGATGCGCGCGCACACGCGCGCGAGATCGGCGAGGCCCTGTCGCGGGCGATCGCGGCCCTGCCGCCGGAGCAGCGCGAGGTGCTGATCCTCCGCGACGTCGAGGGCCTCAGTGCCGAGCAAGCGGCCGACGTCGTCGGCATTGAGGTCGGCGCGCTGAAGAGCCGGCTGCACCGGGCACGCATGGCGCTGCGTACCGAGCTCGCGGGCATTCTCGGAACGAGCGCAGCCACGGAGCCGTGCCCGAAGCTGGCGCACGAGCTCACGGCGTACGTCGGTGCCGAGATCGATCGGGCGACGTGCGTGCAGATCGAGAAGCACCTCGCGACGTGTGCGCGGTGCGCCGGCGCGTGCGATGCGCTCAAACGCACGGTCTCGTTGTGTCGTCGACTGCCAGGTGACGTCGTGCCGGCGCTGGTGCGGACAGCGGTCCGCGACGCGATCATGGCGGCCATCGCGGCATCGCCCGGGGCCGACCGCTGAATCGTTTGGACCCGGCCCAGCTCTCACGACCATGCAAGCCCGGCTCATCCTCTCGACCCTGTACGGTGCCTTGCTCGGCTTCGTGATCGGCAACGGGTCGTAGCGATTCGCGCAATCCGTGCGCGACGTCTCGCACAGACCGCAGACCCTGCGGGTGCGCGTTAGCGCTGTCGAATATCGGCCTGCACGGTGATGGCGACCCGCAGCGCGTTCGAGATGATGCAGTGCTTCTCCGCGGTGTCGAGGACACCCCGAGCGCGCTCGATGTCCGCGGCGGCCACGGTCATCTCGACGCTCAGCGTGATCGACGTGAACACCGGCCCGGTCGGGCCCTTGTCGAGGACGCCGGAGCCCGTACCGCGCCAGCCCGAGAACTCGAGCTGGTCGTGGCGAGCGTAGGCCTCGAAGGTCGTCCACAGGCATTCGAGCGCAGCGCCGACGAGGAGCTCCTCCGGGCTCCACACCTCGTCGCTGCCACCGAACTGTGGAGGCGCCCCGACGGCGATCGGTGCTCGCGGCGGTGCGGCGAGCCGCCGATCCTCGAGCTTCACCGTGTAGTGGTGCGGAAACGGCACGGGCTTCGTCATGTCACGCCGCCTGCTTGCGACCACCGTACGCCGGGCATGTGCTGATCCCGAGCAGCCGGTACAGCGGGCAGAACCCGACGAGGCCGGTCAGCAGCGGAACGAGCCCGACCAAGCCCCACATCGTCTTGGGGCCGATGACCACGAGCGAGAGCACCACGACTCCGAGGACAACCCGCAGCGCGCGGTCGATGGATGATTCATTGGTCGACATGTCGTGGCTCCTTGCGAGATGAGAGCCAAGTGCCGCCCGAAAGCCAGCCGCTCGGCCATGCGCAGACCCTCGATCGAGAGAATCGACCGCGGTGACCTGATGCCCGAGGCCGGCGAGAAACACGGCGGTTCGGCCCTCACCCTCGGCGAGGCACAGCACTGGCCCGGGCGGAATCCGGTGCGCTTCGGCTGTTCCGCGTCGTGGCCGACCGACACGCCTGCCAGGGCGACGCCATCGGACCCGCCGGTGCACGTTCGACATACGAAGTGGAGTCCGGGCGGTCGAATCTCGCCGCTGTCATCCCTGCGGCGGTGACCGTGGGCGAACACGGCATCCCCGTCGGTGTAGATGAAGTTCGCCGGGCCGAACGCGGTTAGCGTCGCGGCGAACGCCCCGATCTCGGCAGTCCGATCTTCGAGACTCGGCACGCCCTGCTCCCACAGCGGAGCGATCCGATCCAGGAGCGCGGAAACGCGTGCTCCGAGTCGGTGTCGCCGATGCGCCGAAACCGTCGGGTCGAGAACCGCCAATCGTCCTCGATGCCCGGCAGCATCCCGTTGTGTGCGAACACGTGCATGCGACCGCCGAGCTCGCGCGCGAATGGCTGTGTGTTGCGTAGCATGCGGGCTCCCTGCGTCGCGCGACGGACGTGCGCGACCACGGTCGCGCTCCGCAACGTCGTGTGCTTCGCACACGCGAGAAGGCGGCTCGCGCTCGCTGCATCGGGCTCGCGCAACACGAGCGCATCGCCGTCCTGCAGGTACGCGACTCCCCAACCATCGCGATGCGGCCCGGTGTCGCCGTCGTGCCTCGCCAGCTCGTCGAGCGACAGGTGAATCGTGGTCGGGAACCGGGCCGAGATCGCGAGAAGCTCACACACACCGACCTCCGAGGCTGACACCGCCCGAACAGACACGACCGAGTACGCACGGAACTCGCACTTCCGTGTAAGAGCCACCAGCCGTGGGGACGGTTCGACCTGATCGAGGAAATCTTTTCTCGTCCACATCTCGCTTCCGCTCGCGATGATGGCGCCAGGTGAGCGCAAGGTTGCTCAGGGACTCGTCGGCATCGGCACGACGAGGACCGCGCATGGCGCATGCCGGATCACTGCGTCGGCAACGCTCCCGAGCAACATGCGCTCGATCCGTCCGCGGCCGTGACTCCCGACCACGACGAGATCCGCCTGCCACTGATGCGCCGTTTCCACAGGGTGTTCGATGATCCGGCCCGCGACGCGTGGCCCCCCCCCGATGACGTGGTCGCCGTGCTGGGTCTGTCGCCGGACATCACCGTTGCCGATGTCGGCGGAGGAACAGGCTACTTCACGTCGTGGTCGCCACCGGCGCGCGGACCTACTTCGGGCGCACCACCCAGCTCGTCGAGGGCGCGCGTCCGAAGCTCCACGTCGAGGAGATCACCTCCCGGATCGTGCGATGGCTGCTCCTCATCGTCGGCACGCTCGTGGTCGTGACGTTCGTGACCGCGCTCGTGCACGGGGAGCGGCT
>JAYVWH010001190.1:0-6958 GCA_043786265.1 Kofleriaceae bacterium
CCTCGTCGACGACGGCGCGAACGTCGCCTACCTGTTCGACTTCGATCTCTGCATGTCGCTCGACGACATCGGCAACCAGACTTACCGCAACTACTACAAGGGCCGAATCTTCGGCTCGCCCGGCTGGTCGGTCGCGCCCGAGACGATCGACCAGGCGCTGATGGACACCAACATCACCACATCGCTCGACATCTACGCTATCGGTGGCGCACTACACGGCCTGTTCACCGAGCAGCTGCTGTACGGCGCCGCCGACGATATGTGGGCACTGCTGATCCGGATCGCCGAGGGTGTCGTCGTCGGTGGTCGGAGCAAGGTGTTCTATCCGGACAACTTCCCGACCGTGCTGCGCGGACCGATCGAGGGCTGCCTCGAGCGAGATCCGGCGCAGCGGTTCCCGTCGGTGCAGGCGGTCGTCTCCGAGTTGCGCGCCATGCTGCGCGAGCTGCCGGACGAGACGCGGCGCGAATCCAAGAAGCGCATGCCGACGAGCGCCGAGGAGGACAAGAAGAAGGCGATCTCGGCGGCGATGGCGAGCGTCCCGGACGCGAGCATCACCGAGGATGTCGTCAAGGCGGCCGAGCAGGCTGTGTGGGAGTGGAGCTATTCGGTCGAGCGCAGCCTCGGTCGCGTGCGTGGGCATCCGATCTTCCTGGCTCACCCGCGACCGGATCTGATCGCGGGGGGGCAGTTCCCGGATGCGAACACGTTCCCCAAGCTCGTCACCGTGATCGACCTGACGAAGATCAACGACCCGCGCTCGTTCGTCGAGAACTGGCAGCGCTACTTCTGGCCGATCTTGAAGCGCGTGCGGCAGGGCCTGCTCACGTCGCTGCACAAAGTCATCTACGACGCGAACTCGAGCTCGCTGCTGCTGTTCAGCGAGTACGTCGACGAGCCGCGGTTTGGCAACAAGGTGGGCGAGCTCGATCTGCTCGTGGACGGCGCGCTCGCACTCGGCTTCCTCGTGATCCGGCAGGTCGCTGCGATCCACGAGCACGGCATGGCCCACAACAACATCTCGCCCGGTGCGCTGCTGTTCAAGGGCGTCGCGGCGACCCGTACGGTCGTGCCCGCGATGATCGGGCTCGTCGAGCCGGCGATGGGCACCGAGGCGATGGCCGGCGATGTCCGTGCGCTCGCTGCGATGGTGCTCGATTGGCTGCGGCCCAATCGGATCGCCGCACTGCACGTGCGCATCAAACCGATGTTCGAGGCGCTGCGCACCAAGCTAAATGCAGTCGCCTTCGACAAGGCGCAACCGACGCCAGCGATCGACCAGCTACTCGCGCAGATCAGTGACGCGCTCGCGCTCGTCGACTTCAACTTCTCGGTGCTGCGCGACTCGGGCGGCGATCTGCAGGAGTACGCGCTGCTGCTGATCAGCCAGCGCCTGTATCACCTGCTGTGGCCAAACCCGACCGAGGAGCCAGGCCGTCCGTCGCTGCCGCTGGTGAAGTCGTGATCCATTGGATTGCGTTCGCGCTGTGCGCGGTGCTTCAGTAAGCCTTCGTTCAACGTCCAATGACGGTATCGAGGCTCATACTCGCGTGGTTGTTGCTTGCGTCGACGTCCGCGCATGCCGACCGCGAGCTGCATGTCGGGCTCGACGTGCGCACGGACCTCGGCGCGCACCACACGAGAGTCGGGCTCGGCTATCGCGCGTGCGCGTGGGACACGACCCTGGTGCTCGATCCGATGGTCGTGCTCGACGGTCAGCACGACCTCGACGTGATGGTCGAGCGCTACTTCGGGCCGCGCGTTGCGCTGCTCGCGGGTGTGCGGCTGTCGACGGTCGCCGTCGACGGAGGTCACCACTATCAAGAGCGCACGATGCTCGGTGTCACCGGCACGGGGCCGAGTTTCTGGAACCACGCGCTCATCACGAAGTTCTCGCTCGAGCTCGCGACACTATGGGTCAAGCACGGCGGTGGCGCGCAGACCGATTGGATCTCGGTTGACCGCAATCTCCTCGATCACATCTCGCTGGGACTGTTCGTCCGGATCGAGTATGCGCGCGGCCTCTAGTCTCGTCGCTGCGGTGCTGGCAGTCGCGGCGTGCGATCGGCCGCATCCGCTGCTGATCTGTCACAACGGGAACTGCGTCGGTCCTGACACCACGCGCGACGACACGTTGTCGGCGCTGAGCGATTCACTGGCACTCACACGCGATGGTTTTCCGGTCCTCGATGGCATCGAGTGGGACATGTTCTGGTACGGCAAGGACTCGACGTGTCTGTTCGCGCACGACCTCGACCACGACACGTCGATCCCCGCGAGTTCGGCTGCCGAAGTTGTCGCGAACTACCTCGCGACCCACGCACGTGCGAGCTGGAACGGTGACAGGTTCTACGCGTTCATCGATCTCAAGGCGCACGTCGGTCCCTCGTACGACGACGCGCATACGTCGCAGCAGCTGATCGATCACTCCGAGTGCGCACTCGATGTTGCCGAGCGACTTCTCGCGGGCGCGCGGGCGGGCGGTCACCAGCTGACGATCGGCTTCATCTCCGGCAAGCCGGTCCACCTCGAGGTGTTGACCGCGCGACCGCGGTGGTCCTCGCTTGCGGCTGCACCCGACCTACAGCTGATGGTGATCGGGGACATCTTCGCGCCGTACGCCGCGATCGTTCCGAAGCTGTCGGACTTCCGCGTGAAGCTCGACGCCGTCGAGTACCACCCCGATTTCATGACGCTCGAGCATCGCGAGACCTATCGTTCGCTCGGCATCGATCTCATTCAGTGGTCGTACGTCGCGACGACCGAGGCGCTCGACGCGCTCGAACGCTACGAGCCACGCTTCGCGATCACGAACGAGGCGATGCTGCTCCGGCGCTGGACCGAGGACTGAGTCGACCGCCTATCGTGGATGATCTAGTTTACTCGTTGATCAGCTGCGTCGGATCCTCCGGCCACTGGTGGCGCGGGTAGCGACGCATCAGCTGGCGTCGCAGCTCGGGATAGTGCCGGATCCAGAAGCCGGGCAGGTCGCTCGTGACCTGGACCGGGCGCTGGTTCGGCGCCAGCAAGTGCAGCACGAGAGGAACGCGCCCGTCACACACGCTCGGAGCGCGCGCCAGCCCGAAGAAGTCCTGCATGCGTGACGCGAGGTGCGGCGCCTGGGCGAGCTCGTACGTGATCGCAGCGCGCTTGCGGCGCGGTAAGTTCAAATGCGTCGGTGCGAGGCGATCGACAAGTGCGCGCTTGTCGCCAAGGCTCGCGTCGAGCATCTGGAGCAGGCCCATGTTGCGCAGCTCCGCGAACGAGATCGCGCCCTCGCACGCGCGGGCGATCACACCCGCGAGCGCGTCGTCGGTCGGCTCGACGATGCCGCTGTCTGGGAACGTGCGAGCGACGAGCGCGACGCGTGATCGCCATTGCGCGAGCTCCTCTCGATCGACGAATCGTTCGATGCCCGCGGCGAGCGCCTGCTTGGCGAGGAGCGCTGCAGCGGCAGGTCCGGCGCGGCGGGCGCCCTCGACGTCCCGGCTGTCGTCGATGGGAAGGCCGTCGTAGGTCATCTGCACGACGCGCTCGACGCGTTCTTTCGGAGCGTTCCAAACCAGCTCGTCGGTCTCGGCGATGCGATCGAGGTAGAGGTCGAGGAGCCAGCTCGCATCGATACCGGATGCGCGGCGAATCTGGACGCGCGAGGCCTGGCCGCGCGAGCCGGTCTCGCTGACGTCGACCGCGACGAGTAATTCGGGCTCGATCACGGCCGAGCTCGGAGCGAGCGTTCCGCTGCCGCCGCCGGCGAACACGATCTCTCCACTCTTCGGGGTGCGCCGCTTGCCGACGCGATCTGGATACGCAGTCAAGATGGCGATCTGCAGCTCGCGATCGACCGCATCGTGAGTTGCGGGTGCGCGGGCGCGGCGAGTGTCGACGATGCGCTCGAGCTGCTTGGCGGCGCGATCGACCATGTGGGCAGTCCCGATGTCGAGACCATCGCGCCGCAGGCGATCGGGACGCAGGCCGTGGCGGCGCGCGTCGAGGAGCGCATCGAGGTCATCGATCAGGTCGGACGGTGACGACAGCTTCGCTTCAGCGCCGCGGCCGCGTCGTTCGAGGCGTAGCTCGCGCGCGCCGAGCAAGCCGGCGATCACGCACGCCTCGGGTGCCACCCCACGGCTCTCCGCCTCGCACAGCATCCGCCCGACGCGCGGGTGGACCGGGAAGCGCAGCATCGCGCGACCGAGCGGTGTGATGCTGCCCGCAGCCACCGCACCGAGGCGGACGAGCAGATCTTCGGCGGCTTGCGCTGCAATGTCGGGTGGTGGTTCGAACCAGCGCAGGTCACGCAAGCCGTGCAGGCCGGCGCCGTGTAGCTCGAGGGCCGCACCGGCGAGCTCGCTGCGCTGGATCTCGGGGAGATCGAAGGCGCGACGCGTGTCGTGATCGTGCTTCGTGAACAGCCGCACGACGCGACCGGGCCGGGTGCGACCAGCGCGGCCGGCGCGCTGTGCGCAGCTCGCGCGGCTGACCGGCTCGATCTCGAGGCTCGGGATGCCGGACCACGGCGAGTGACGAGCGATGCGTGCGAGGCCGCTGTCGATCACGCATGTCACGCCGTCGATCGTGATGCTCGTCTCGGCCACATTGGTTGCGAGGATCACCTTGCGGCGCGATGACGGGCGGACGGCGCTGTCCTGCTCGTCGGCGGTGAGGTCGCCGTGCAGGGGCATCACGGCGAGGTCGAACGTGCGCGCGGCGTCCTCGAGATCCTCGGCGCACCGCCGGATCTCACCCGCGCCCGGTAGGAACACGAGGATATCGCCCTCGAGGCCTTCCTGCGCGACGCGGCGGACGGCGGCTGCGACCTGCTTGCCGAGGTGACGATCGTCGGGCTGCGCGGCGTGCTCGATCGTGACCGGGAACGTGCGGCCCTCGGAGCGGATGATCGGTGCGTCGGCGAGGAAGCCGGCGACGGGCTCGGCGTCGAGCGTCGCGGACATGACAATGAGCGCGAGGTCGGGGCGCTTTGCGCGCAGCCGTTCGACGAGGGCGAGCGCGAGGTCGCCGTCGAGGTGACGCTCGTGAAACTCGTCGATGATCACGCAGCCGACGCCGCGCAGCTCGGGGTCGCCGAGCAGACGGCGCGTCAGGACGCCTTCGGTCACGAGCTCGATGCGCGTCGCGGCGCTCGTCTTGCGGTCGAAGCGGACCTGGTAACCGACCTCGGCGCCGAGCTGCACACCGCGCTCGCTCGCGATGCGCGCGGCCGCGAGACGCGCGGCGAGTCGGCGCGGCTGGAGGACGACGATCGTGCCGTCGATCAAGCCGGCATCGAGGAGGGCGCCGGGGACGCGGGTCGTCTTGCCGGCACCCGGTGGTGCGACGAGGACGCAGGTGCGCCGATCACGCACCGCTGCCACGAGCTGTGGCAGGACCTCCTCGATCGGTAATCGTTGCACGTGTGGTTCTCAGCGATACGGTGGGGTGTCGCTGACAGGCGTCTCGTCGGGCGCGGTGTCGCGCATCGACCGCAGGCGCGGCCGCCGAGCGTCGAGCACTTCGGCGCGCAGCGTCGCGACCGCAGCTTCGAGGGCACCGATCCGGTCGGAGTCGGACATCGCACGACCTTACGCGGACGCACCCGACCCACTCCAGCGCCTAGCTCGGCCGTTTCCGACCTCGGTGACGCTGCCACCCCCGAGAAGCCCCCAGGCTTCACAACACCTGCTTCCCGCCGGTCATCAGTCTGGATGAATCCGCGCGGGCATCCCAGCATTTGGCGTAGTCATTTTGTTCGGAGATCGCGCATCATCGATCCATGCTGGGGCGAGCGAGGGCGCGGGCGGGGCGGGCACAGAGCGGGTTGGTGGTCGAGCAAGTAGATGCAAGCGGTGAACAGCTCCTCGTGCTCGGCTGGTCAACCAGCCGGAACGAACCGCCGCCGTTGTCCCCGGCGGAGGCCGAAGTCTTGGCGCTCGTCGTCGAGGGGAAGAGCAACAAGCAGATCGCGAAGGCGCGTAAGACCTCGGAGCGCACCATCGCGAACTAGGTCGCGAGTCTGTTGGTTAGCTCGGCGTCAGCGTCTCGCAGGTCGGCCGGCGGCTCGCTGCAGCGATGCGAAAGGTGCGCGTGCCGTCGAGGCGTGAGCTGCTGCAGCTGTTCGGCGGTAGCTGATAGAGTCGTCGCGATGTTCGATGCACCGGCGGCGCCGGAGTTTCCTGCGGGTAGTTCGGCGACGTCGTCGACGTATCCTCGCTACGAGGACGTCACGATGGATGGGAGGCTGATTCCCATCGCTGCGCCCGCCGGGCTCGCGGGCCTGTGGCGCGAGGTCCTCGTGCACCACGCGGGTCACAAGAATTCGATCCGGGCGGGCGTCATTCCGATCCTGACGCGGTTGACGATCCATACGTCTGATCAACAAGTGCGTGTCGATCGGCCGTTCGAGACGCACAATGGATTCGCGCTGGCGCATGATCGTGGGGAGGATGGGGCCGTCAGTCGCATCTTCATGAACGTGTGGTGCCAGCTTCGCGGCGTCGCCGGGAGGCTCGGGCGCGAGAGTGCGGGCGAGCTGAGTCTCGCGGGCACCGTGTTTGCGGAGCATGTGTACACGAGGCCGCTCGCGCCGCCGGAGAAGCGGAGAGTTGTAGCGCTGGGAGTGGAAGGGCTGCCGGATGTGCCCGAGCTGCGCTACGCGGCGCCGGCGGCGGCGACGGCGGGGGAGGCGCCGGAGGGAGCGCGGTGGATCGACGAGATCGGGCCCGATAAGACGGACTATGTTTTTACGCTGGACCAGACGGACTCGAACCAGCACGTGAACTCGCTCGTGTATGTGCGGTTGTTCATGGAGGCGGTGAATCGAAGGCTGGCGGAGAGGGGGGAGGCGCTGAGGGTGAGGGTGAAGGTCGTCGACATCGCCTATCGGAAGCCGTGCTTTGCCGGCGACCGCGTGAGGGCGCATGTGCGGCTGTTTCGGAAGGGGGATCAGATGGGAGCGGCG
>JAYVWH010001191.1:0-2164 GCA_043786265.1 Kofleriaceae bacterium
CCCATCGGGTGATCGACCGGGTTCATCGACACGCCGCGCTGGTGCGGGCGAATGCCGAGCCAGCGGCGACGGCCTGCCTTACCCCACTGGATATTGCCGTGCTCGGTGTTGCCGATCTGGCCGATCGTCGCGCGGCACTCGATGTGCACGCGGCGCATCTCGCCCGAGGGCATGCGCAGCGTCGCCCAGTCACCCTCTTTGGCCATCAGGGTGACCTTGGTGCCTGCCGAGCGACCGACCTGCGCGCCCTTGCCGACCTTGAGCTCGACGGCGTGGATGTCGGTACCGACCGGGATGAAGCGGAGCGGCAGGGAGTTACCCGGCTTGATGTCCGCGCTGTTCGCGCTGATCACTTCGTCGCCGACCTGGATGCGCTGCGGCGCCAGGATGTAGGCGAGCTCGCCGTCCTTGTAACGGATGAGCGCGATGCGCGCCGAACGGTTCGGGTCGTACTCGATCCCGAGAACGTTCGCCGGCACGCCGGTCTTGGTGCGCTTGAAGTCGATCGTCCGGTACCGCTTCTTGTGTCCCGCCGAGCGGAAGCGCGACGTGATGCGGCCGTGATTGTTGCGACCCGCCGACTGGACCTTGTGCTCCAGCAGGCTCTTCTCGGGCTCGCTCTTGGTGATCTCGCCGAAGTCCTGCGTGGACATGCCACGGCGACCGGGAGACGTAGGCTTGTAAAAACGAATGGCCATCTTAGACGCCCTCGAAGAACTCGATGTTGTCGCCGGGCTTGAGCGTGACGAACGCCTTCTTCCACGACGGACGCTGACCACTGAAGCGGCCAACGCGCTTGATCTTGCCGCGCATGACGAGGGTGCGGACCTCGGTGACCGAGACCTTGAACAGGGTCTCGACAGCCTGGCGGATCTCGATCTTGTTCGCGTCGCGAGCGACCTCGAACAGGACCTTCTGAGCGTACGACTCGCCCTCGGCGTGCGTGGTGGCAGCGCCACCGGTCTCGCGAAGACGAGCGCTCTTCTCGGTGAGGAGCGGACGCTTGATGATCGTTTGTGCTGCGCGCATGACTACTCCGCCCCAGGTGTTAGCTCGTTAGATCGAAGAGCTGCCGTCACGGCTTCCGCTGCGGCCTTGGTGAGGACGAGCGTGGGGTGACGAAGGATGTCGTAGACGTTCAGGCCCTCGGGGGCGATCCACTGCGACTTCGCGAGGTTCTTCGCACCACGAACGAGCTGCTCGTTGGTCTTCACATCGACGATGAGTGCCCCCGCGGGCTTGCCCGCGGCGGTATGACTGCTGCCGCCGAACGCCGCGAGCGCCGCTGCAACGCTCTTGGTCTTGCCATCGGTGCCGAACGCGTCGAGCACGATGATCTTCTGCTCGCTGGCGCGGAGCGAGAGAGCAGCGCGGAGCGCCGCCTTCTTGATCTGGCGCGGGAGCTTGTACGCGTAGCTGCGCGGCTTGGGGCCGAACACGCTACCGCCGCCGACAAACTGCGGAGCCTGACGGCTACCCTGGCGGGCCTGGCCGGTGCCCTTCTGCTTCCAGACCTTCTTGGCAGAACCGCGGACCTCGCCGTAACGCTTGGTGCTGGCAGTGCCGGCACGGCGCTTCGCGAGCTGCCACTTCACGGCCTCCCAGAGGATGTGCTCGTTGACCTCGGCGCCAAAGACGGCGTCATCGAGCTCGATCGATCCGACGCCTTTGCCGCTAATGTTTTTGACTTCGATCTTCATGACTAGCCCTTAGGTCTTGATCTCGACGTCGACGCCGGCCGAGAGGTCCAGCTTCATCAGTGCGTCGAGCGTCTGCTGCGTCGGCTCGAGGATATCGAGCAGGCGCTTGTGCGTACGAATCTCGAACTGCTCACGCGACTTCTTGTCGGTGTGCGGCGAGCGGAGCACGCAGTACTTGTTGATCTTCGTCGGAAGCGGAATCGGACCGGCGATCTTTGCGCCAGTGCGCTTCGCGGTCTCCACGATCTCACTCGCGCTCTGATCGAGCAGCTTGTGGTCGTAGGCCTTCAGACGGATGCGGATGCGAGGAGTAGTCGTCATGATCGTTTTCCCGATTACTTCTTGGCCGGAGCAGACTTGGCCGCAGCAGGAGCCGCGGCGGCCTTCTCTTCCTTTTTAACAGCTTCGGCGAGGATCTTCGTGACGACGCCGGCGCCGACGGTCTTGCCACCTTCGCGAATCGC
>JAYVWH010001192.1:0-4375 GCA_043786265.1 Kofleriaceae bacterium
GCACGCGGGAGGCAGCCGCCCGTGGTCGCGCGAGCACCCCAGCACGCGATCTATGATCTACACGTTCCTGATCAGTGACGGTGCAGATCCGGATCGTCCGGATCCGCGTCGCGATGGACGCACGGATCGTTGTCGGGATCGTGGCCACACGCGAGCACGCCGGGCGTCGGGTCATCGCGCTCGACGCCCTTGTGCGGACCTTCGAGATCCTCACCGGCGTCGCGCGCGGCATCGTCGATCAAGCCGCCCGCAGCGATCAGCTCGGAGCGCTTGTCGTCGGGCACGCCCGGGATCATGTTCATGCGCGCGAGGTATGCGACGTAGTACGCGTCCTCTCGGCGCGCCTCGAGCTCGCCGGTGTCGATCGACTGCTCGAGCGAGCGCTTGAGATCCCCGATCAGCCGCGATGGCCGCAGCTCGAACGCATCCATGATCGCGGTGCCGACACCACCGGGAAGCGGCGGCAGCTTCGAGTCCTCCTCGACGAGCTTCTCCACGCGACCGGACAACGCGGAGATCTGCTCGAGCAGCCCCTTGCGGCGACCGGGACGCTTCGACGTGATATCGGCGCGCGAGAGATCGAGCAGGTCCGTCATGTGCGGACCCATCTCGCGATGGAAGCGGCGCACCGCGCTGTCGGTCCACTGGTCGCTGTACTGGTTCGTGCGCAGGTGATGCTTGACCAGGAAACGAATCGTCTGGCGCTCGTCGCGCGCGAATTGGAAGCGCGGATACACGCGGTCGAACATGCGCGCGCCGACCTCGGCGTGACCGTGGAAGTGAACACCCTCGGGTGTGAACGTCCGTGTCGGGACCTTACCGATGTCGTGCAGCAGCGCAGCCCACCGCACGAGCGGACGTCGCACCGTCTGCCGCACGACCTGCTTGGTGTGGGCCCACACGTCCTTGTGCTGGCGGCCCGTCTCCTGGACGAGGTCTACGGTCGCCTCGAGCTCGGGAAACAGCACGCGAACGATGCCGCCCTGCTGCATCCACTCGAGCGCGGCGTCGACGTCGTGACCCATGAGAGCCGTCTGCATCGCCTCGCGCAGACGCGCAGGATCTGCAGTGACCAAGCGGGGCGCATGCTCGCGCGCGACGTCGGTCACGGCGTCGGGCGGTGGACGTCCCTGCTCCGAAATCGCCGCAGCAATCTCGACGAGAACGACTACATCCGCCTCGACGAGGCCGCGAATGCGGTCCGCTGCAGTCTGATCACCGGACGTCATGACAAAAAGGGCGACACTCCTACCACGCTGGTCTGCGGAGTGGTGCGTCTTGGTACGGACCGTGCTGTACGGTCGCACGTCGTGCAAGGCCGTATCACCGAGTGCATGCTTCCGGAGGCCGAGAGGTCGATGCCGGGGATCACGCGCTTTTATGCGCAACTTGCCACGAAGCCCGCGACCTTCCTGGACCTTTTGTGGGCGTTCGAAGGACATTCGCTACGCTGCGCAACTCCAGGGAAGCGTCAGCGCCGCTAGTGCGTTTCCCTAGCGACACGTAGAATCGCCGGCTGAAGAGCTAGCCGGGCGTGACAGCGAGTCGCACTCCGGAGACAGCATGGGGCAAGATTCATCGACGATGACGAAGCGTCACCCGATCGGCGTATTCGATTCGGGTGTAGGTGGATTGACGGTCGTGAGGGCTCTTCGCAGAGAGCTCCCCGGCGAGGACATCATTTACCTCGGCGACACTGCGCGAGTTCCTTATGGAAGTAAGAGCCCGCGCACCGTCGAGAAGTACTCTCTCGGCTGTCAGAAATTTCTGCTCGATCGCGGCGTGAAGCTCGTCATGATCGCGTGCAACACCGCCTCGGCGAATGCACTGCCTGCGCTGCGCGACGCCACTGAAGTGCCGGTGATCGGCGCTGTCGAGCCCGGTGCTGCGAGCGCGCTCCTCGGAACGAAGACAAAGCACCTCGGCGTGATCGGAACCCTCGGGACCGTGCGTTCGGGTGCATACGAGACCGCGATCCATGCGCGCGATCCCGACGCGAAGATCACGGCGATGGCGTGCCCGCTGCTGGTGCCGCTCGCCGAAGAAGGTTGGGTCGACGATCAGATCGCGATCCTCGTTGCGCGGCGCTACCTGACTCAGCTGTTCAAGCTCGATCCCGAGATCGATACGCTCGTGCTCGGTTGCACGCACTACCCGCTGCTGCGCGACGTGCTGTATCGCGTGGGGCGAGAGCTCGCGGGGCGAGACATCGCGGTCGTCGACAGCGCGAATGCGATGGCGCGTGCAGCGGCTGCAGCGCTCGGGCTCGGACCGAATCGCCGCAAAGAGGCCGGTCGCCTCGATTGCTTTGCGACCGATACGTCCCGGCTCGACGAGCTGGCCCCTCGCTTCCTCGGAGAAGCGCTGACCGGCTTCGAGCTCGTCGATCTTTAGGAGAGCGAGCGCGGCGCTTAGACGGCGAGGCCCTTGGCCCGCGCTTCGTCTGTCTTGCGACGCTTCATGACCTCGACGATCGTCGCGGCCTTCTTGAGCTTGTCGCCGATCGTCTTCTCGTCGACCGGATAGTTGGTCCGGAATACGAGGCCATCATCGAACAGCTGCTCGCGGGCCTCGTCGTTGTCGAGGTACGCGGGAACCTTGCGGCCCTTGTACTCGATCTTCTGAACGGTCGTGACCTTGCCCTCGAGCCAGGTCATGAGGTCGCCCATCACCGATGTGCAGACCTTGAGGTCTTCGTCGAGGTGGTCGAACAGCTCCGGAAATCGATCCCGAAACGTCTGCTCGTCCTCGCCCTGGCCAAGCGCCTTTGCCAGCGCGATGCGCAGCAGGATGGCGTCGTCAGCGTAGCTGACCACCTTGTCATTGCGGTCGCCCACCGAATCATTCGGAGAGACCACATAGATAGCCACGCCCGTCGCAATCTCTCGGACGTTCCGCGGCAGGTTCTCGTCATCCATCGCGTCAAACGCGATCTTGAGGTCGTGGGGAAGGGACACAAGCCAGTTCCGCACCAACTCGACGAACTTCGTCTCTACGCTGCCTGTAATCGTCACGGGATATGCGTACCCCGCATGCAGCGGGGCCTCCAGATCTGCTTCGAAATTGAAGCCGAGCTGGGTCAGTACCAACCCCGGGACCGAATTACAAGCCCGCCCAGGCGTGGTACCCTCGTGAACTGGTGGCCCAGGCCAAGCGTTCACCCATCCTCGGGTACAACCACAACGTCAAGTACAGGGGCGTGATCTTTCACGTCCAGACCGAGGACTCTGGGCAGCAGAACCCCCACCTGTTCACGCACCTCTTCCACGAGGGCGTGATCGTTTCGACCCGTAAGTACGTCTACGACGCGGGTTCGAACGAGGACTCCATCAAAGGCCTCATGCAGGCGCAGCACAAGGCTGTGATGAAGGAGCTCAAGAAGGGGACCTTCGACGACAAGATCGACTCCTATCTGGCGGGGACTCCAGGCCTCGAGCCGCGCTCGGGCGAGGACCCTGCTGCGCCACCACGTCCGCGTGGCGACCGCGCAACGACCGAAGCGACGCCACCCCCCGAGGATGTGATCGCCGAGGAGCTGGCGAGCGCCGCACCGCAGCGCGCACAGCTCGAGATCATCGACGACGAGCTCAGCGAGCCGATCGAGCTGCCGCTCAAGTCCCGCACCAAGAGCGACGACGCGACGCGCCCGATCCAGCTGCCGTACAAGAGCGGCGCGCCGGTCACGACGAACGACATGGCCGCGGCCATCAACGCCGCGAACGTAGCCCCGGCCCCTGCGCCGGCTGAGCCGCCGCCGAACAAGCCCCGCGTGTCGACGGCGCAAAAGGTCTCCCGCCACAGTGGTGCAACCCCGCCGGCAGCTACCGCACGTCCCGGAGTGGTCGCTGCTCGTTCTGCCGCGCCGGTCGTCGGCATCACCGAGGACGAGATCAGCACGCGACTGCGCATGCCGCGCGACACCGCCGTCGAAAGCCTGCCCGACGAGGTCAACCCGGATGCGACCGTTCCCGTCCGTGTGGGCGTCTCGGCGGCCCATAACGCGGCGACGCTCGGCGGCCACAAGGCGCCGGCGCGTCCGTCGATGTCTCCGCCGATCGTCACGCGCCCTGCCTCGGATGCGCCGCGCAAACGCGCTGACAGCGAGGCCGTCGAGATTTATCAGCCCGCACCGCCGTCCGTCGAGCCGCCTCCTGGTGAGCGCGCGGAGCGTGCAGGCACCTACTCGGCCAGTCGCAAGAGTGGTGATGCGCCGGTCAGGGAGAAGACCGGCCGCATCGCCGCGCTCAATCCGACAGCACTCGGTCTCAACGATCTGACGAGCAAGTCGGCGCCCGTGCCGTCCGGCCTCGGTCGCCCGGGCATGGGCGGTCTGGCGCGTACGGGTGACACGGGAGCTACTCGTTCACTACCGCCG
>JAYVWH010001193.1:0-3410 GCA_043786265.1 Kofleriaceae bacterium
TCGCCTGAGCCCGCGCTCCGCCGAGCACGTCGACGATACCCGACGGGTTCCGGATCTCGCATCCCGGCGTCGTTGATCGGTCACGACGCAAAGGCGATCACCGAGCTCAGCGCGAGACTTGAGAAGGCGAGCCCCTTCGGTGTCGACAAGAGTGACAAGAAGGCGATGGCGGTGTACGAGGCGGCGAAGGCAAAGCTCACTGGCAAGCACTACGCGTTCAAGGGCTGCACCTTCGCGACGCAGGGCGGCGACGAGATCCATTTCAGGGCGCAGGGCACCGACGTGTCGCTGGGCTGCGTGATGAAGGGCGGCGAAGCCGGCGTCACGAAGCTCCGCCACGGCGCGATGGGTCTCAACGTCGACGAGGACAAGCTTCGCCTCGACGTCAGCGGCGTCATCGGACTCGCCGGTGAGGGGGACTTCTCGCATCTGCAGCTGACCGGCTGCTCGATCGCCGTGCACAAGTGATCTGAGCGCGCTGCTGCCGATGCGCTCATTCGCGCACTCGCGGTGCGCTACAGGATGATGGGCAAACAGCAGCCCTGAACGCAGGATGTGTCGGTGGGACAGGTGACACCATCGGGGTTCGCGACACATTCGGTCACGCCCGGGTCACACAGCATGCCCGTTCCTGCACAGAAGGTCGCGCAGGCCTCGCCCGAGTCGCCGCCCTTGTTCTGGTCTCCGTCGTGAGCGATGACCTGAATACGGTAGGAGTGCCCGGAGATGAGGCCGACTTCGAACCGCAGCTCGGTGCCGTACTTGTCATTCGTGGTGACGCTAGCCGGCAACGGGTCGGCCTGCGAGGTGAGGTTCCAATGGTTGGCCACCGGGTCGGCGGTCGCGGGTGTTCCGACATGGTTGGCGTCCATGGTCGCGCTCTTCCACGAGCCGAAGATGGCAACGGGATCGTAGGCCGGGCCGCCCATCTGCATATCGCCCGCCGTGCAGCTCGGGTCGACCGAGAGATCGGTGATGAACCGTAGACCGTGCCGTTGCCTGACACGTGGAAGCCGCCGAGGGCGCGGTCGCTAACAACCCGCCTTTGTCATTGTGATCACGATCGGTTCGTTGCCGAGGACCGCGTTCCGCTGCCAGGTCTTCACGGTTGTGTCCTGATTGAACACTTCGCTGTCATTCAGCGGAATCGAGATGTGTGCTCCGGCGGGAAACGTTTCGCTGGGACCGCCGTCATGGGTGCCCGGATACTGCACGACCAGCGGATCGGGACAGTTGTTCGTCCCGGCGATCTGGTACGACCCGTCATGGGTATCCGCAGTAGCCGCGAGCTCGAGACAAGGCGGCGCCGGCGTCAGTTCGAGAGCTAGCGACGCAATTCCACACTCGTGTTGATCTGCGCAGCCTCCGAGTGACCACACGAGCGCGACGGTGAGCGGCCAGATGAACTGCTTCATGCGCCGCCATTGAGCAAACTACCCGCCAACACCTGGCGGTGTGATCTTGCTGCGTTGAGTGCCGTCACATCGGGGACGATCCAGCAATTCGGACATCAAAGTCATAGCGTCCGGTCGCGCGCGCGACCTCGCGGAACATCGCGACACGAGCACCGTGGTGCGCGACCTCTGCGGCGGCGATCACCACGACCCGTACCAAGGGGGCTAGACTTCGTTCCGCGTGACAAAGCAGTACGAGCCGATTCGAGTCTGGGACCGCGAGCTGGGCCGCGAGGTCGAGGAGCAGGTGTACGGCGAGGGTGGCGTACGGTTCATGTACGGAACGTCGGTCGGACGAGGCCTGGGGGAGCTGCTGCTGTCGCGGCGCTGGTTCAGCAAGCTCTACGGCTGGTTGCAATCGACCCGCTGGAGCGGCCGCAAGGTGACGCCGTTCATCGCCCGGTACGGCATCCCGATGGACCAGTACGAGCCCGGGCCGTTTCAAACCTTCAACGACTTCTTCGTTCGCGGGTTCCGCTCGGGCGCGCGGAACTGGACTGCCGAACCGACCGAGATGCCCGCGTTCGCGGAGGCGCGCTACTTCGCGTGGTCGGCGATCACGGACGACCAGACATTCCCAGTCAAGGGCCGCGATCTATCGGCGGCCGCGCTGCTCGCGGAGGATAGGCGGTTCGATGCAGGTTTTCGGCCGAGCGAAGGTGTCTGGATCTCGCGAGACCGGAAGTGGTGGGGCAGCGAACGTGCAAGGAGGGTGTTCGAGCTGACGCTTGGGAGACCAGCGCCTTGTCGCGGAGCAAGCGAATACGCAGCCACCGCGGGAACGAGAGCGTCCACTGCCGATAGTCGGCGACCGGTGATAGAATGTGGTCCACCAGGTCAGCCGCACCCGTCGCCATCCGCCTGCCGTCGCAGCTTCGCGCGCACCGAGTGCCGCTGAATTCCCCTGCGATGCGGCTCCTGGTTCTCTTCGTCAGCGTTCAGGCCGGCTGTGGGCGCGCAGGGTTCGAGTCCCTGGCGGATGGGCCGGGGCCGGATGGGCCGGGTCCCCACCAGTAACGAATCCGCGTCTGCCGAGTTTCTCGGGGGGAACGCGGTCGTGTTTGGGAGTAATCGTGCGGGCGGTAACGCGATGGGTGAGCTGTGGGAAGCGCAGCGCGATCCGGTGACGTGCCTGTTCACGGCACCGCGTGTGCTCACCGGCCTCGAGTCAGCGGCCGGCAAAGCGAATCCGTGGATGCGCGACGACGGGCTTGCCATCGTGTACCCAGTCGAGGGCTCGACCGGAGCATCCGACCTGCACATCGCGACGCGTCCTGCGATCGATGCGGCGTTCATCGCGCCCGTCGAGCTCGTGCAGCTGAACTTCGGGGGCGTCGACGACGAACCATGGGTAAACGACGCCCTCGACACGGTCTACTTCATGAGCACGCGCACCGGCGACGCCGAGCTCTACGTGGCAACGCGGTGAGAGCACGCGCAGCGGACGCTGCGGCATCGGCGTCGGTCACGGTGCGTCGATGCGAAGCTCTGCGCCGCCCTACTCGACGATGAAGCAGGGCATCCTTGAATACAACGGCGGCACCGTCGCGACCACGGTGACACCAGACGAGGCCGCGAGTTTGCGTGCGAGAGCATTCATGGCGTCCTCGGTGCAGCCCACAGCGCGGCGAGGTCGAGCTCGATCGCCGCGAACGGCTCCACGCGCACGCACACGTCGCCTTCGTATACCCGAACCTCTCGCCATCGGTGGTCGTCGCCGAGGGCATGAACCTCGAGCGTCTTCGCGATCGGATCGATCAGCCAGACGTGACCAACGTCGTGCGCCGCGTAGACGGGCAGCTTCTCGTTGCGATCGATCGTTTCGGTGGATTTCGACAGCACCTCACAGATCCAGTCCGGCGCGATGGTGAAGTACGCGGTATCGGGTAGGGATGGCATGCGCTCGACCCGCCAACCCGCGAGGTCCGGCACCATCGGTTCCAGGGCGACCAGCTG
>JAYVWH010001194.1:0-2304 GCA_043786265.1 Kofleriaceae bacterium
CGCTGGTTCCCGAACAACTCGTACGCCGACTCGATCTCCTCGAGCTTGAACGAGTGCGTGATCATCTCGCGGAACGGGAAGCGCCTCGCCTTCACCACGTTCATCAGCCTCCGCATCCGCTCCTTTCCACCGGGGCACAGGGTCGTCACGATCGTCTTCTCGGCGAGTCCCGCGCCAATCGCGTCGACCGGCACGGTCAGGTGTCCCGAATAGACGCCGAGGCTCGACAGCGTGCCACCCGGGCGCAGGGTGCGCAGCGCGTTCTCGAACGTTGTTTGTGTTCCGAGCGCCTCGACCGTCACGTCCGCACCGCCGCCCGTAAGCCGCATGACCTCGGCAACCACGTCCTGCTCTTTGTAGTTGAGCACGACATCGGCGCCCATTTTCTTCGCGAGCTCGAGGCGCTGCAGCACGCTGTCGACTCCGATCACGAGCGACGCACCGGAGAGCTTGGCGCCAGCCGTCGCGCACAGGCCGATCGGGCCTTGCGCGAACACCACCACCGCATCGCCGATCCGGATGTGACCACGCTCGGCGGCCGAGAACCCGGTCGACATGATGTCGGTACACAGCAGGACGTCCTCGTCGGTCAGCTCGTCGGGAATCTTCGCGAGGTTCGCCTGCGCGTCGGGCACGAGGACGTACTCCGCCTGGCAGCCGTTGATCGTGTTGCCGAACCGCCAGCCGCCGAGCGCTTCGTAACCGCCACCGCCGTGATCGCACTGCGACGAGCTGCCAGACAGGCATGCCCGGCACTGACCGCATGGCGTGACCGCTCCGACGATGACGCGATCGCCGACCTTGTACCCGTGCACTCCGTCGCCGAGCTCCTCGATCGTACCCACAGGCTCGTGGCCGACGACGAGCCCGTTCTTCACCGGATACTCGGCGGTGAGGATGTGGAGGTCGGTGCCGCAGATCGTGGTCAACGTGACCTTGACCAGCGCTTCGCCGGCCTTCGGCTGGGGCCGCGGCACTTCGCGGATCTTGATCTGCCCTTTACCGAGGAATACCGCCGCCTTCATCGTTGCCATGATCTGCTCCTTACGTTGTCAGTTGCATCGACCGCGCCAGGACCTCGCGGAGCGTGGCATCGGGATCACGCTGCTGGCTGACACGTGAGCCCACTGCTGGCAGCGTTTCGCGGATACCTCGCCAATCCGTTCGTCTTCGAGTCGGGAGTGCCAGCGGTCAGCGACAGCAGCCCGCGCGTAACAGCCAGAGCGTCCGACCGAGCTCGAACAAGAACGCGGCGTTCACAGCGGCGTCCGCACAACGAGCACGTTGCGGTCGGCGTGATTGACCACCTTGCCGGCGTTGGTCCCGAGGATCTTGTCGAGACCACGGTAGCCGTGCGATCCGAGGACGATCAGATCGACGTCGTGCTCGCGTGCGGCTCGACAGATGCCATCCCATGGTGTCGCGAGGTCGGTGACGATCTTCTCGATCCGATCGCGGGGAACATCCTTCAGCAGCCGCTCGAGCTCGGTGTGCGCGTTGTGGAGCAGCACGTCCTCGAGCCGGAGGTCGGTCACCTTGAATAGCTCGGGAGGCATGTCTGGGGGGACTCCGATCGCGCGAAACACGACGAGTTTGGCATCCCAGAGCTCCGCCATGCGAAGTGCCACCGCGAGGACCCCGGGCGCGCGCGGTGACGAATCGATGGCAACGAGGATCCGTTTCATGATTTCTCCTTCATCCGCCAACGAGGACGCTCCCCGCTCGGGCGTCCGACATCGCTCGTGGTGGCGAGAGCTCTTCGGAACATGATGGCCATCGTGATTGCATCCTCTGCGCCAGCGACGCGGGCCCCGGCGACCGTCGAGTGGCGCAACCTCTGCGCGCAGGAGCATCGCGCCGCAGGATCTGCGTGAATCACGCCGCAAGCAGCCGGCGTGTGCCACGCACGACTTCGGTCATGCTGAACCGCGCAGTCTTCGGCCTGACCTGGGCCAAGCGATGCGACACCACGCAGAGTGCGCACGGCTTGCCGTGGCGAACCAACCGAGACGCGAGAACCGCGCGAACGCGCGCTCCGCGGGTAGCGGTGGGTGGCGCGCCGTTTGCTCCTAGGTCAGTTGGAGGCAGTGATGCACGCAGAACAAGATACGCGCGCCTGCAGCATCTATCGCGGTCGTGGCCAGGATCTGCGGGCGCGATGCGCCGAGGAGGTGATGACTCCGCGGGCCTCCACGCTCTCCGAGTACGCCACCGTCGCGCACGCTTCATCGATGATGATTCTCGAGGGCACCCATCACGTGCTCGTCGTATCTCCAATCGAAGGCCTCGTCGGCGTGGTGTCGA
>JAYVWH010001195.1:0-11784 GCA_043786265.1 Kofleriaceae bacterium
GCGGGTCCGACGCGGCTGGCGTTTGTCCACGTGCTGCGGGTCGACACGTGGGGCCACAAGAAGGGCTCCGCGTCGCGCGAGTACGCGACCGCTGCCGCCGAAGCCGACGCGATCCTCGGTCAGCTGCACGCCGCGGCGCCTGATGCGCGCTGGTTCTTGCTCTCGGACCACGGACATCTGCCGACCGGCGGGCATGGTGGAGAGGACATTGACGTTCGCCAGGTCGAACACTGCATCGTCGGGCCTGACGTCGGTGCGGGCGTCGGTGGTCCCGTGCATCTCGCCGACGTATCGCGCGCGATCGCCGACTCCCTCGCGCTCCCCCTCGATCGGCGCTCACCGGGACGTCCGCTCGCGGCAGCGCTGAAAGCACCGCTCCACGGGGACGTTGCCGTGCCATCACTGCCCACGGGGACCGCAGCGATCGCGCTCGTGATCATTGCGCTGGGCCTGGCGGCCACCGGGTGGAGCGTGCGGCGCTGGTGGCTCGCGCCATGGTGGTTCGTGGTCGGGTGCGTGCTGCTGGTGGTCGTGCGCGGCGTCCCGACGATGTCGATGCCGATGGTCTATGCGAAGGAGAACCTCGGCGACATCCTCGACTTCGATAAGCGCTTGATGATGCGCGCGTGGCTCGTCACCCTCCCCTTCGCGGCTGCGGCTACGTGGTTCGGCGTCGCGGAGTCGATCGCTGAAGGCGGTGCGAAGTTGATCGTTCGCCTGCTCGCCGCACAGCTCGCGTTGCCGATCGCCGCGCTTGCTGCGGTGTTCGTCGCATGTGGCGGCTGGGCGCCCCTGCTCGGCGCGGAGGTCTCGCCGATGGTGCCCCGCTACACCGCGTTCGCGTCGCCGCTGCTGCTCATGGTTTCGCAGGGAGCGGCCGCTGTTTCGCTAGCTGTTCTCGCGCGACTCGCCCAGCAGGAGTTCGATCGACGACGAAGCTCGGGAACGCCGCGTAGCGCGACTTGAGCCGGGTCACTACGTCGGGCTGCTTCGCAGCGAGATCGTGCTTCTGCTGCGGGTCCTTCTCGACGTCGTAGAGCTCGATCATGTCGTCCGCGGGCCGGACGAGCAGCTGGTACGGCCACTCGACAAGCGACCACTGGTCTTGTTCGTGGATCGCGATCGCGCGGTTCGCCGGGCGCAGCGTCGCGGGTGCATCGAGCAGCGCGGGCAAGAGGCTCGTGCCATCGAGGATCATGTCGGCCCGCGCGATGCCGAGCAGGTCGAGCAGCGTCGGAGCGATGTCGACGAGCGAGACGAGGTCCGTTCGCTGCCCCGCCGCGACGCCGGGGATATGGATCGCGATCGGCACGCGCACGAGCGTCACGTAGGCGACCTTGCCGTGCGTGACCAGCAGCCGCGGATCTTCCCCGAGAGACTCGCCATGGTCGCTCAAAAACACGACGAGCGTCTTGTCGGCGAGCCCACGCGTCGCGAGCTCGCGCAGCAGCAGTCCGACCTCGTCGTCGATCGACCGCAGCAGCGCGCGGTAGGCGTGGAACCTGTCCGACGAGCCAGGCTTCACCTTCGCGAGCATCGCGTCGGGGACTTTGATCTGGTGGTGCTCGTGAACATCGAAGTAGTGGGCCCAGATGAAGAACGGCTTTCCCTTCGCGTCGTCGAGCGCCTTACGCGCGGCCTCGCTGGTCAACGGAGCGCTGACATGGTCGCCGACGTCTTCCTGTCCGGAGTCGGTGCGCACGTGCGTGAGGTGGTCCACGCCACGGTTGATCAGGGTGTCACCTGCGTAGCGCAGCACCTCGGCTGGAATCGCCGCGTAGGTCGTGCGCCCGCCGGCGCGCAGTGCCTCGGGGAGCGTGGTCGCGACTGCCTGGAACGGATTGAACCGCCCCGTCAGCAGCGTGGCGAGCGAGATATCCGTGCCGCTCGCCGGCGCGAACGCGCGAGTGAACCACACCGACTCTGCGAGCAGCTTCGTCAGGTTCGGAAAGTCTGCGCGGTCGGGCGCATCCGGCGCCAGCATGTCGGCGCGCAGCGCATCGACGCTGATCAGCAGGACGTTCATGCCGCGCGTGTGATCTAGCAGCTCGATGGTGGCGGCCTCGTCGCGGAAGTTCTTGCTCGCCTCGGGCTTTGGCGCGGGCTCCGCGACCACCAGCGTCGCGTCGGCGCCGTCGCAGTCCTGATCGATGGTGTCGCCGGGGATGTCGATGGCGCCGGGGTGGCGCTTGGGATCGCCGTCGTCGCAGTCGCCTCCACCGAGCAGCTTCGAGCTGCCATCGCGGTCGAAATCGACCAGCGACCGATATAGCCCGACGAGGTCGCGCGCCTGGTCGCCGAACGTGGCGAGGATGCGACGATCGAGTGGGTCGCGCAGTCCTCGTCCCGCGGCGACCGCAGCGGCGACGACGACCGCGGCAGCGACGACAGGGCCGATGACGACGGCGAGCGTGCGCGGCCACACTCCGCGATGCGTGACCCGGATCGCGATCCCGGCGAGCACGCTGATCGCGAGCGTCGCGCCGATGTGTGCGCTCGGATAGCCGGTCCCCAGGACGTTGCGCTCGGCCCAGATGATGCAGCCGATCAACCCTGCGATTGCCATCATCACGATCGCGCGGATCATCAGATCCGGGGCAGCCATCACACGCCGGCCGGCAGCGATCGCAGCGGCGCTTGCGAGCAGGAGGACGACCGGCAGCACGAACGGCGCGACGCGCGCGACCGCGAGGGTTTGCGCGTAGGCGCCGTCGAACAGCGTCGCCGACACGGGCACGAACACGAGCAATGCGGGCGCGGCGAGGATTAGCGCCGCCTGCCACCACGGCCGTTCGCGCGTGATGCGCTCTGCGCCGATCACGACCAGTGCAGCGACCAGGCCCGTGAGCGCGAACATCGGAACCGCGGCTGCCGCGATGCCCGACGACTTCAGGCGCCCCGCGTCGAGCGCACCGATCGCCGCCGCGCCGCAAACATGCGCGACGATCGTCCAGCTCGCAGCGCAGCGCTCCGACATCGTCGCGAGGATACGGGATTACAGCCGACGGCGGACCGGCGGCTTACTTGTTCGGCGGGTACTTCTGCAGTTTGCGCTGCAGGCTTCGCCGGTGGATGCCGAGCCGGCGCGCGGCCTCGGAGATATTGCCACCTGCATCGGAGAGCACGCGGTTGATGTGCTCCCACTCCGCACGCGCGAGCGACGGCGCCTTGTAGTCGTGGTCGGCCGGCGGCTCGAGTGGCGGCGCTTCACCACGCGCGAACGCGGCGACGATGTCGTCAGCGTCGGCAGGCTTGGACAAGTAGTAGGTAGCGCCGAGGCGAACCGCGTCGATCGCGGTCGCGATGCTGCCGTAACCGGTCAGCACGAGTGTCTTCGTCGACGGATCGATCTCGCGTAGCGCTTTGACGAGCTCGAGCCCGCTCTTGCCCGGCATCTTGAGGTCGACGACCGCGTACTCGGGCGACTCCGCGGTCGCCGCGGCGAGGCCACTGTCGTAGTCCTGTGCGGTTCGCGTCTCGTAACCGCGGTCGACGAACGCGCGTGCGAGGCGGGTGCGATAGACCTCGTCATCATCGACAAGGAGGATCGACGGCTTGTCACCGGTCGGATGGTCGGCGGCGCCACTCATGCAGGCTTGGATACCACTGCGGCCCGGATAGGTTCGGGCGATCGTGCGGTTTGCGCGGGTGCGTCAGCTGACCGCACCCCGACGTCGATCGGCAACCGGGCAGACACCTGCGTCCCCCCGGTTTTGTTCGAGTCGATCTGCAGACTTCCGCCGACACCTTCGATGACGGCGCGCGCCAGAAATAGCCCGAGTCCCATGCCGCGGCCAGGGGCCTTGGTCGTGAAGAACGGCTCGCCGATGCGCTGCATCACCTCGGCCGGGATGCCAGTACCGCGATCGCGGATCACGACCTCGAGGGAATCGCCGTCGTGCCGCGCCGTGACCACGACCGAAGAATTCGCGGGCGAAGCGTCCTGTGCATTCGTCACCAACGAGCGTAGCGCCTGGCTCACCGCGCGCGGCGGCAGGCGAAGCGACGTGCGGGAGACCTCGTCGGCAATCTCGACGAGGACGCGTGGTGATTCACGGATCCCGACCAGCGTCTCGTCGAGCAGCTCTCTGACCGTCGAAGTGCTGACACTCTCGCCGACGGTGCCTGCACCTTGCGCCATCTGCTCGAGGATCGATCGGCAGCGTCCGACCTGTTCGCGGATCAGCTTGGCGTCGGACGCGAGCTCGGGATTGTCGGCCTTGGTCAGCGCGCGCTCGAGCTCCTTTGCGGCAAGTGCCACGGTGCCCAGCGGCGTCGAGAGCTCGTGTGCGGCGCCGGCTGCCATCGTTGCGAGCGATGCGAGCCGCTCCTGCCGTGCCGCGAGGCCGCGCGCTTCGGTCAGCTCGCGCTCGCGCTCGGCAAGTGCCCCGGTGATACGCAGCAAGAAGTGGACGACGAACGCCGATGCCACCCCTAGCGCCACCCATGCGCCATACGCGTGGCTGTCTTCGGGAATCACGAGCGGCAGGTGCGAGACGAGGAGCACGCCAAAGCCGAGGAACGCCTGACCGACGAGCATCCAGGTCCAGCGCGCGCGCACCAGCACCGTCGCGAGCGCGATCTGCACGAGGTAGAGGAAGCTGAACGGATTCTTGGGCCCGCCGCTCAAATAGAGGAGCCCGGTGAGCAGCGCGATGTCGATCATCATGATCAGCGCGATGTGCCACTCGTGGACCTCGCGCGGCGTGACCACGCCCCTGCGGCGGTCGCCGAAGAAGTACATCTCGATCACGAGCTGGGACACGAGCCCGACACTCACCACCGCGAGCAGCGGTGCGATTGGCAGCACGCCGCCGAGCAAGAACTGCGCGACGAGGACCGTCGCCGCCTGGCCCGCGACCTCCGCCCAGCGCAGGCGGGTGAGCCACTGGATGTTGACCCAGTTGCGCTCGGGAATCGGGGTGGGCGACGCCACGAAGGGACCCTAGCACCGAAAATGCAAACCCCGGCTCTGCCGGGGTACGCCAGCACCGTAGAAGGGCGGTGCGTAGGTAGAAATGCAAACGCCGGGCAAGAGGCCCGGCGCTATCAATCGGTGAACCCAAACCTACGGCTTCGGCGCCTCGAGAGCCTTCAGGCCCTTGTCGATCACCCACTGCTGATAGTACTGGGCCGCGGGCGTACCCTGCTGGATGCGCTCGTTTGCCTTCTTCAGCTCCTCGTCGATGATCGCCGAGAAGTTTTCGATCGGCATCGCGCCCGACATGAAGCGTCCGTTGACGAAGAACGACGGGGTTGCACCCACGCCGAACTTCTGCAGCTCACGAATGTCGTCCTGCACGACCGAGTTGCAGGCCTTCATGTCGGCCTTGAACTTGTTGACGTCGAGCTTGAGCTCCTGCGCGAAGCCCACGTAGAGCTCGCAGCCGGCGTCCTGCTCCCAGCACTTATCCGGGGGGAACTTGCGCTCCTTGAAACCCTTGTCCCAGATCAAGTCGTCCATCTCTTTTGCCTTGCCCTGCTTGGCGCCCGCGCAGAATGCGAGAGCACCGCTCAGTGCGGTCGTCGGGTGAACGACCAAATGTTTCCTGACGACCCGGAGATCCTTACCGTACTTCTTCGAGAGCTCTTGTAGCGTCGCACGGACGCGTTCGCAGTACGGTCAAGCAAAGTCCGACGCTTCGACGAGTGTGACCTTGGCATCGGCCGCACCCTCGAAGGCGTCGTTTGCGATCGAGACCGCATAGGTCTTCGCGCGATCGGGCTCGGGGCGCGACGGACGCTGGGGCTGCTGGGCGCCGGCAGCGCCACCGCGGCCACCGCCAGATGCAATCAGAGCGTCGAGCTTCTTCTCGATGCGCTCCATCCGGTCGTTGATTTGCTTCTGATCAGACTGGCAGGCCGCGAGGGGCAGGACTGCGGCAAACAAGAGGACAAGCGCTTTCATCGATGGAACTCCTTCAGCTTTCGGAAACAGCGTTTTCTGGACTGGAGTAGACATCCAACTCGTTGCAATTGCAACAGAGATGGCTGCTACTGCTTCGGGGCTTCGAGGGTCTTGAGACCCTTGTCGGATGACCATAGTACTGAGCCTGCGGCGTACCCTGGGCTCGGCGCGCGTCGGACGCGGAGGCTGCTGCGCGCCAGCTGCGTTACCGCGGCCTAACAAGATAAGATTTTTCATCGCTCTACTCCTTCCGCTTTCGTGCAAGTCGTCATTTCGGGGTTGGCATCGGCCGGCTCGTTGCAATTGCAACACAGCGGTTCCGCCAGCAAGGTTTGAAGCTCGGCTTCGCTCTCTGCCGTTAGCCGAGATGTGAACGCGCGCTCGTCGGGGTCTTTGCGCAGCGTCGCTTGCAGGTCACACGCTTCGTCGCGGGACAGCAGGCCGTCACCGTCGAGATCAGCATCGGGGAACGCGCCGTACAGCGCGGCCGCCATCTGGGTCGTGTAGACGCAGACCTGCGTTTTGCCACGCGCGGTCGCGGAGCGAGCGCCGCCGAGCGCGACCAGCGCGAAGCCCGCGAGCGCGAGCCGATTGACGTGAGTCATCCGGGCGCGAACTGGTGGGCCGAGGACCGCGGCAACGCGCGCATCGAGCGAGTGACGCGCAGCGAGCGCATGGGCGTGTGCGTGGGTGTGCAGACTCGCCATGCGGACGAGCAGCCGTGCGTACGCGGGCCGTGCAACGCCACCGGCTTCGAGCGCCCAGGCATCGCACGCGGCCTCGCGGGCGAGCTCGAGCTTCTTGTGGACAAGCCGAACGACGGGCCACCACCACAGCAGCGTGCTCGCCGAGACCTGGATCATACGAGCGAGCGAGTCGAGGCGACGCACGTGGGCGAGCTCGTGAAGCAGCACGGCACGCAACAGGCCGTGATCGTCGAGAAGCGCGGGCGGCACGACGATGATCGGGCGGCGGATGCCGACGACATGCGGGCCGATGTCGGCCGTGCCCACGACGACACGCGCGGTCGTCGAGAGCGAAAGCATCAGCTTCCGCGCAGCCTCGGGGGCGGGCGCCGCAGCGCGAGCCGCGAGCGCTGTCCGCCGGTGGCCACGGACCGTGCGCACGAGGACGATCGACGCACCGAGGAGCCAGACGGCCGCGAGCACGAGCCAGCCGATCGCCGGCCACACCGCATGGGTCGACGCGACGCGCGTCATGCCGGCGGTGAGAACAAACGGCGCGGCGTCGTGAGGGGTCGAGGTCAGTCGCGCGATCAGATCCGACAGCGACCACGGCATCGCCGGGCCCCACGGCAGCGCGAACTTGAGCGCGACGACGAGCCAGATTGCGGCCTGCCACGCGGGACGCAGCTTGCCAACGCGAGTGAGCGCGAGAGCGAGGAGCGCGAGCACGGTGCCCTGCGCCGCGAGCATGCCGAGCGTGAGTAGCCAGCCCTTGGCGACCAGACCAGCGTCGACGAGCGCGCTCACGGCCGCTCCGTTGTGCGGGGCGCGCTCATGGCCGCTCCCTCTTGCGGAGCGCGCTCACGGTCGCTCCTTCTTGCGCGGCTTGTTGGCCGGAGGCTCGGCGTCCGCGGCGTCGGCGATGCGGCGCTCGATCTCGCGCAACTGCTCGGGGGTGAGGCTCTCGTCCTCGACGAGGCGCATCACGAGGCTGTCCGCCTGGCCATCGAATACGTCGCGCACGAACTCGCGCAGCCGCTCGCGCAGCACGCTCTCGCGACGAAACGCCGGCTTGTAGACGAACGGCTCGCGGGCCTTGTCGACGACCACCGCGCTCTTGGTCGCGAGCCGCCCGAGCAGCGTCATCACCGTCGTGTACGCGAGGTCGTTGCCCTTCGCCTGCAGCGAGGCGCGGACTTCGGCGACCGAGCCCTTGCCTAGCTCCCACAGCGCCTTCATGACGCGGAGCTCGGCAGGGGTCATGTCTGGGCAGGGTTTCGGCATACTGGCTACGACGACTCTCGTAGCATTACTACAACCGTAGTTTCCAATGCAACAGCGAAAGCCACCGCGCTTCTACCGGCGGATGCGACGGACTATTCCGCGCGCGGCCAAGATCACGCGCTCCGCGTGCAGCAGCGGCAGCAGTGCAATCCCTCCGAGGGGATACAGGAACAAGATGTTCATGAGGAGCACGACACCGACGTGGAAGCCCCACACACCAAGCGCCCACACCTGACCTACCCGACGGTGCAGGAGCGCAAGCGGAGCGCCGAGCTCGAGCGCGAGCGACATCACACTGAACGGCATCAGCGCCTTGGGATGTTCGAGGACCAGATGCGCCATCGGTGCGATCCCATCTCCGAGCAGCGCCTTGCGGAGGTTGTCGATCGCGATCTGGTTGCGCAGCAGCTCGCCATCGACCCAGTGCACGCCGGCGATGCGTAGCTTTGCGATGCCGGCGAGCAGATACGTCGCAGCGGTCAGCGCGGCGAGCAGCTTGATCGGCCAGCCGTAGCCGGCGGCCGCGGGTGTGCGGCGTGCGGCACCAAGGGCCCACGTATCGGCGGCCGGGCTGATCGCGAGTGCGATCACGTGGAGCACCATGAGGTTCTCGGTGTGGAACGGCATGCCCCAGCAGTTGCGGTAGGTGATGGTCCACAGCAGCGCGAGGGCGGCCAGCGGCGCTACTGCGCGGTACGCGATGCCGAGGACAAACGCGACGAGCAGCAGGCACGTGAGGATCGCGAGCGAGATCACGACGCCGACCGGCAGCGGCGACGACAGCAGGCGGACGGGACCGTAAGGATGGAAGTGGCTGGCGCCGTAGCGCGCGACGCTCACGAGCTCGCCGAAGCGTGCGACGACCCAGATGAGGGCAAAGCCACCGATCAGCATGCGCAGCGCAGCGAGACGCTCGGCGGGTGCGGGCGCGAACCACCAGCCAGCGATGCGCTTCATCGCTTCACCGCGCAGCGCAAGCGCTCCAGCTCGCGGCCGATCCTGCCCGCACCGAGATACGCGAGAGACTCGTGCGTGCCGGTGATGATCCGCACCGACGTGACCTGTGAGAACGAGGAGTCGTCGGCGACGCGAAGCGCGATCGCATCGCACAGCCGCACCATCGCGAGCTTGCCGCCGCCGACCGCGTTATCGATGATGCGCATCGCCTGCAAGACTTCGCCGGTGCCCACGAGGCCGGGTGTGAGGATCACGCGCTCGCCTGCCCTGCCCTCGCCGAGGGCGTAGTGGAACGTGAGCGTCGTCGGCCGCTTGCTCGCGAACATCGGGTACGTCGACAGCGGGAAGCCGTCGTCCGCGGGGTCACGCAACAGCAGCGGGGACAGCGTCGCGCCGATCAGTGCGATCGACGCGACCGCAGCCAGCACCCGCGCGCGCTCCATGCGCGAGGTGTAGCGCGATTACATGGATCGGATCACACGCCACGACGACGATGGCTCGCTGGCCTCGAAGTAGAAGCCAAACGTGAACGTGATCAGGCCATCGCTGTCTGCGAGCACCGTGGGCGGGTTGACGAACGGTCCCGCGGCGTTGAATGCCCGCACCGCCTCGTCGTCGAGTGCGCTGATCCCTGACGGCGACACCACGACGATCCTGGCGATCGCGCCCGTCGTGGTCAGCGACACGCGAACCCCGGTGACCCGCGTCTTGAAGCCGTAGACCTGGCCCGTCGGATCGAGCCGGCGGAGCACCGTGCCCGGCGACCAGTTCTGGCGGACCGCGCGCGCGAGGCGATTGAAGAAGCTCGCGTGCACGAACTTCTTGGCATTTAGCGCGGTCTCGTCAGCTTCGGCCGCGTCGTCGACGTGATCGACCGAGCCGCCGCCGAGCGCACGCTCGAGGACTTCGGGGGTCGGCTTGAGATTCGGTACGTCGGGCGCGCCTCCACCCGCACCGGACTGACCGCGCGGGATCTCGGAGCGCTCCTTGCGCTGCTGCTCGAACGAGCCGTCGCCCTTGCGCGGCACGAGGCCGTCGAAGGCGGATGGACCGAGCCCGCCCATCGAGCTGCCGATCGTGTGCTGATCCTGCGCGATTATCGATGGTGTCTGCGCACCTGCCTGTCGCATCGCGAGCGAGCCGGGGACGTCAGGCGCGTCCTTGTTGATGCCGGTCGGGCGATCGGGCGTCTGCTCCTGCACGCTCGCTTCCTTGGGCACCTGTTTCGCCGCGAGGTCTTCCGGCTTGCTCTTGGCGACCATCGGCTCCATCACCGCGCCGCGCGCCACCGTTTGCTTCTCGGCGACCGAGCTGTGAGCGGCGAGAAGGTGGGCGTTGTCGGGCTCCTTCTCGACGTCGGGCTTCGCCGTCTCGACGATCTGCATCGGACGCTTCGGTGCCGGCGGCGGTGGTGGCGGCGGGGGCGGCGGAGGCGCCTGCACCTGCGGCTGTTGCGGCTGCAGCTCGGGGGGCTTGGGCGCCTCGGGCTCGGGCTGCTTCGCCATCTCGAGCAGCGGCTCGGGATCGATGGGCGTGACCTTGTCGGCCTGGCGCTTGTCGAGCATCGCGACCGATGCGACAGCGTCGGGGCTGTGGGCCTCGCATGCCGAGAGGTCCATGTACATGTCGAGCTCGGCGGCGCTCAGGCACGCATCGGCGTCGGCCATCCACGGCGCGAAGCACAGCGAGTAACGCAGCGTGCTGCCGAGCATCGCGTCGCCGACACAGCCGCTCTCGAGCTCGAGATCGTCGTGGGTTGAGTGCGCGGAGAGCATCGTGCCGAGGCCGCCGCCGTGAAGATCGCGGAGGTCGACTCCGAGCAGCAGCGTCGAGTGGAACGCGATGACGCCAGCCACGATGGCGCCCATCGTGCTCGGGCTCGTCCGTCTCCCTCTGCGTGCAGCGGCGATCGTCATGAGCGGGCCAGGATCTTGGACAAAGTATAAACCTCCGTCCTTGGCCGTCAGGGCGATTTTTGCGGGCTTTGACCGCGCGCTCCCGCCTCAGCGCGGCGCGAGCGTCACGGTCGCCTCGGTGGCAGCGCTCGAGACCAGGATCTCGTCCCCCGCCCCGCTCGCCGTGCAGCGATCGCAGGTGACGGTAACTCCGCCCGGATACACGCGGCCGCCGGGCGGAACACGTAGCTCGGGCACAGCTCGTCGCGCGTCTTGATCTGGATGCGTTCCGTCGAGCGCAGTCTAGCGGCGAATGGTCAACGACCTTGTTGCTGAGCTACTTGTCGTCGTACTTGAACGAGAGCGACACGCGCGCACGATACGCGACGACCTTGCCGTTCTCGACCTTCATGTCGAGCTTAGAAACCTCGGCGACGCGCAGGTCGCGCAACGTCTTCGCGGCGGTTTCGACGGCGAGCCGAGCTGCGTCCTCCCACGACTTCGTGCTCGTGCCGATGATTTCCGTAACGCGATAGACGCCCGCTTCTTTGTCTGCCATTTGGCGCACACCATAGTCGATCGCATCAGCTGCGTCACTGTGCACGCACGAGGCTGTTCTGCGCGTCGGTAGCCGCTACCGACGTATCGAATTTCGCGTAGCCTGAGCACGAGGTGAGCAAGAGGTGAGCTCCACACGCTCGATCGTGCTCGGCGTCGGGTTCGTCGCTGGCTCCTGCGCCGCGACGAGCTCGCCGTACGTCGAGATGGACCGAACCGCGGTGGCGCGCGGCCTGACGGTCGGCCACGAGATCACCGGCAGCATCGACTGCCGAGACGCCGGCATCGTGCGCAACGACCTGCCCGTCGGCACCACGGCAGTGCTCGAGTACGAGCTGCAACCGCCGACGCGGTGCGCTCACATCGATCTTGTCGATGCGAAGGGCAAGGTCGTCACGAACTGGACGGATCTCGCGTGGTGCAACGGGCGCGTCAACGGCGTCACCGTGCTTGGTGATGGCGGCCGTTCATTCGTGCGTGCGGTCGCCGACAGTTG
>JAYVWH010001196.1:0-1681 GCA_043786265.1 Kofleriaceae bacterium
GGCCACTGCCCGGCGCGCCGGCGACGTGGTTCGTCACGGCGAACCAGACCAACTTCACGCCGCCCAACCGCGACGACTTCATCTTCGGCTCGTGGGAGCCCTGGTGGGGTTACCGCAGCTTCTACGACGACGAGGGTGGCAGCTCGTACAAGCCCCCGAAGACGTGGAGCTTCGAAGGCAAGACCGACGCCACCGGCGCGCACACGATGCACCTCGACTTCCTGTCGATGAATCCGGCGCTGCCGATGGCGGTGACGGCGAACGCGACGGTGACCGACGTCAACCGCCAGGCATGGACCTCGTCGGCGGCGCTGATCGTCCATCCCTCCTCGCTGTACGTCGGGCTCAAGACGAAGAAGCCGTTCGTCGAGAAGGGCACGCCGTTCGACGTCGACGTCATTGGCGTCGATATCGATGGCGCGTCGGTTCCCGGCACCAAGATCGAGGTCCGGGCCGCGCGCATGGACTACGAGTACAAGAAGGGCACGTACAAGCAGATCGAGGTCGATCCGCAGACGTGCTCGGTCGTCGCCGCCAAGGATGCGGTGCCGTGCTCGTTCGCGACGAAGGAGGGCGGCACCTACAAGATCGTCGCGACGATCGTCGATAGCAAAGGCCGGCCGAACCAGACCACGCTGACGTTCTGGGTGTCCGGTGGCGACCAGCCGCCGTCGCGTGAGATCGCGCAGGAAAAAGTTCAGCTGATCCCCGACAAGAAGGAGTACGCCAACGGCGACACGGCCGAGCTGCTCGTGCAGGCGCCGTTCTATCCGGCGGAGGCGCTCGTCACGTGGCGCCGCAGCGGCGTTGTCAAGATCGAGCGATTGTCCCTGACGGGCCCGACCGCGACGGTCAAGGTCCCGATCACCGACACGATGGTGCCGAACATCTTCGTCCAGGTCGATCTCGTCGGCATGGCGTCGCGCACCGACGACAAGGGCGATCCGGATCCGAAGCTACCGAAGCGTCCCGCGTACGCCTCGGGCACGATCGATCTGCCGGTCCCACCGAAGCAACGCACGCTCACCGTCGCGGTCGTGCCAAATGCGAAGAAGGTCGCGCCGGGCGAGAACGTCACGCTCTCGCTCGACGTGCGAGATGGCAGCGGTCGCCCGGTCGCGAATGCGGAGGCGGCGGTCATCGTCGTCGACGAAGCGATCCTCTCGCTGACCGGTTATCAGTTCGCTAATCCGATCGGCACGTTCTACGGACAGCGCGACGCAGGCGCCCGTGACTACTACCTGCGCCAGTTCGTGAAGCTCGCCAAGCCCGATGCGGGCATGCTGGCGCAGGATCAGCAAAGGCCTGCGGGCCGCGGGGAGCGCGGTGACGCCGCATACCCGATGGAGGTGGCCGCGCCGTCACCGTCGGCCAGCATGGGACCGCCGCCTCCGGCGCCACCACCGCCGCCGAAGAAAGCGGCACCGGAGAAGATGTCGAAGGGCGAGCCGCAGAACAACGCACCCGCAAACGGTGCGATCGCGATCCGCAGTAACTTCAACCCGCTCGCGGCGTTCTCGCCGAGCGTGCGTACGGGCGCCGACGGCAAGGCGAAGGTCGACGTCAAGATCCCCGACAACCTCACGCGCTATCGCATCGTCGCGATCGCAGTCGCGGGCGACAAGCAGTTCGGCAAGGGCGAAAACTCGCTGACCGCGCGTCTGCCGCTGATGGTGCGGCC
>JAYVWH010001197.1:0-3817 GCA_043786265.1 Kofleriaceae bacterium
GGCTTTCCTAACGTCGCGCTCGTGCTCTGGCGCCCGTGCGTCGCTTACTTGCTCATCGTGTCCGCGATCATGGTTCCCGCGCTCGCCGCGCTGCTCGCCAGCGCGACCTGACCCGTGTTGGTGCGCCAGCCTCATCGGCGCGGGCGCCGGCGCCGGCGCGCACTGACCTCAGTTGTAACCCTTGAAGAGTGCGGTCAGCTGCGTCGTGTTCGTTGGCGCGCCGGCCGTGGACGCACGGAGCCGAAACTCGAGCGCGCGGACCGGCATCAGATTCGTGGTGACGGTTCCCAGCGTCGTCCATTGGAGGCCGTCGGGGCTGATCTCGAGATAAAGCACGCCAGCGCTCTCCTGCATTCGCCAGTGCGTGTACAAGCTATTCGGGTCGGCGATGCACGTGTCGGGGCCGGCCGGTGACACAGCGCAGACGGACGCACTGCCGCCGGAGGGAACGCCGAAGCGAATCGCTGCGACCTCACCGGTATCAGCCACTGCCACGAGGCCGAACTGCCATTCCGGATCCGCGACGACTCCTTCGATCACAGTCTCGGCGGACGAGGCGGTGAGGTCGTACCCAGTGGACGTTCCGAAGTAACACTTCGTGTTTGCAGCGTAGCTCTTGATGAACGCTGCACCGTTGTTGACCCCTAGCTGACAGCTCGAGGGCGAGCCGAAGCTCGGGGGAAATGTCGCAAGCCAATCGGGACCGATGTTGCTGCGCGCAAAGAGGTCGCTGAACATAGCCGCGGGGCACCACGTCGCAGCGGGCACGTTGACGTTGAGATTGTCGAACGCGATGGGCCCGGTCCCTGAGGTTCCATCGCCAGCGAACAGCTCGATCCGTACCGTGTCGACAAACGGTGGTGTCGGGATGCTTCCGAACAACTGCCAGTTGGAGCCGTCGGACGACGTGAAGAACCGGACGACGCCGTTCACCTCTGCTATCCGCCAGTGGCTGGTGAGCGCCTTGTCGAACGTGCCTGTGGCCACGGGGTTCGCGATACCGTCCTGGTACGCGACTGCCGTCAGGGAGGAGCCCCGTACCGTCATGACGATCGAGTTCGTCACGCCGGCACCGCCGGGCGCCTCCGCAACCAGCCGCAGCATCCCCGCGGCGGAGGTCGACAGGAACGTGTCGCTCGGTCTGACCTCGACCTCGACAGCGGAATTGCGGAGGCTGACCGTGTGTCTCGAGGAGTAGCCGAGGTTCGGCAGGAGGTGATTCACGATCACGAGCTCGCCGCCTGTCTCCCCCACGACCGTTGGTGGGTTGCTGACGAGGCGCCACTGCGGGGACATGGCCGGGTCTTGGAAGTCATCACGGATCGCGCCGGCGGTCCCGCACGGGCCCGTGCTCGCCCCACATGCTGCCCATCCCGGATCTGCAAGATCGAGCGTGCAGGAGGTCGGCGCTCCGGTGCAGCCGCCCTGCACGAGGTCGAACAGGATCGGCGCGGCGAGCCCGGCGCCCGTATCGAGATCGATCGCGATCAGTCCCCCGATCGGCGTCAGGCCAGGCACGCTGCCGCTCGGGTCAATCGAAAGGTTGCATCCCGCGTCGTAAGCGAGGTTGAAGCGAGCGGCACCGACGTCTAGCCGGTCCGCGAACGTGCTCGTCGCGTCCCGAATAGCGGCATCCTTGCAGACCGCGACGCCAGTCGGGAGCCGCGGCACGACCAGCCGGTCGGTGCATAGCTGCAGGCCCGAGCCCGTGTGCACCGTGCAATGGATCGCCGAGGCTGCCCAGCCCGAGGGGGTCGAACTTGGGCTGTCCAAGCAGTCGAGCGAGGTGCATGAAGAACACAGGCCAGCCGGCGCGCAGTACGGCGCGGGCGAGCACGATGTTGCGGCGCGGGGTACGCCATCGAAGCACGCGGGGCCTCCGAGCCGGCACGAGGCAACCGGCGTGACGACCGGCGTGACGCACGTCAGCTCGTCGCGCGTTGGCGGTCGGGCGGACAGATACTGATCGGGGTTGCACTCGAGGTCGCTTGGCTGGTCGAGCGAGCGACCGTCGCAGTCCTGGTCACCCGGCGTGACGATGAACGCGGGGCCACGGTCCGTGCTCACGCCGACACATGTCGCCTGATACGGATCCGTGATCGCGGGCGCGCTCCACAGAGCCAGCGCGTTCGGCGCGCCGTCGTCGAACATGCTGACCGGGGCCGTGAGCTCGAGCTGGTACAGGTGCACAGCGTCGGTCCCGCCGTGAACGTCAAAGGCAGAGGCGCTCGCGATCGGCTGGCCGTTGCTGAACCCGACGGCAATGACCGCGGGGAAGTCGGCAGTCGTGTCGGACTTGAACCGGAACCGCATCGGTGCTCCGTCCTCGACGGGCGCCTCGTCGAGCTCGTTCCCCAGATCACGATGCCAGTACGTCGCGCTGTCGACGGGCTGCACGTTCGCCGGCACGAAGCCATCGAGCATGGTCGGCTCTCCGACGCCAACGAACAGCCGGATGTGGTCTATCGCGGGATCGACGGGAGCGACCTCGATGACGAGGCCACGGTCGGCACACGCCGCGAGTAGTACCAGCACGCCGCCTGTAATTCGCACCCCTTCAGGGTACCGCAGGTCGCGGCGCGAAACGTAGCTGGACTTAGCCGGCCTTCTTCGGCTCGGGCAGCTCGCGGTTCTTCATCTGCGAGAACAGCGGGCGCATGTACGCCATCATGTTCATGGACGGCTGGAGCATGTGGAACAGGTCGGTGCCGCCCTTGAGGGCCATCACGCCGAGCATCGCCATGCCGTCGGTGAGGCCGAGCGCGACGTCCGCGGACGCACCTACACCAAGTCCGAGTGTGATGCCGCCCTTGCCGTGACAGTGCAGCACGCCGCCCTGGAACCGCGCCGAGAACGCGCCGGCGGCGCCGATGCCCGCCGAGCCTTCGCCGCGAGAGATCGCGCCGAGCACGGTCGCGTCGCCGTTGCCGTGGACGAGCATCTCGATGAGGTTCGTGATCCAGTCCCTCACGTGCTTGTCAGGTGCGCGGTTGAGCACCCACTGCGGCAGCATCTGCCCGAACAGGGTCTTCCACGCGCCCGTGTTGATGATCTGGTCGGTGTAGTAGCTGGTCGGCTTGCGCGACCACGTCAGTGACGCTGACGCCGTCAGGCCCGCCTTGACGCCGGCAAATCCCGACAGGCTCGCGTTCATGCCCGCGCCACCGAATCCGACGTCGAGGCCGACGCTGCCCTGGACCTGCGCGAACGCGCCCGCATCGGCACTCGCGGCGACCTTGCCCGTGAGCTTCTCGCCCAGGAACGTGAACGGCATGTCGGGCGTGGCGATCTGGACCTGACCGCCCATGAGATACGCAGACGCGCCCGCGTTGCCGGCGACCTTGAGCGCCTTTGCGCCGGCCGTGATCTCGCCGGTCGCGTTGCCTTCGAGCTCGAGCGCGCGACCGCTGACGTCGCCCTTGGCGCCGGCGATCTCGAACTCCTTCGTCTTCTTGTCGATCGCCGTCTTCGAGTAGTGCTGCGACGTCGACGCGATCGTCATGCTCGTGTCACCGAGCACCTTGTCGGCGAGCGTCGCGAGCTTGCCCGGCTTGGCCGGCACGTTCGCCATCGCGGTCGTCTGTGCCTCGTGGTGCTTGCGCGCCTCGTCGCCCTGGCGCGTCGTCGTGGCGCCACCCTTCTCGCGCGTCATCGTGAAGTCGTGGCCGTCAGACGACAGGCCGTCGCCCTTCTCCTGCTTGCCCTTGCTCACCGCGAACGAGTGGTTGCCGTCAAGCGCCTTTGTCTTGTCGCGCAGCTTGCCGAGCTTGGAGGCGACGCCGCTGTCGTGCTGCTCGCCCGGCTTGTCGTGCTCGTG